>JAXHMP010000003.1:0-253442 GCA_034521425.1 Bacteroidota bacterium | reverse complement strand
TTGCGGAGAAAGAGGGATTCGAACCCCCGGACCCCGCGAAGGGTCAACGGTTTTCAAGACCGCCGCATTCGACCGCTCTGCCATTTCTCCGCTGCAAAAGTACAAAAAATTTGTTTTTGCCAACCAGGAACCCGGATTTTTACTGCCCCGACCAATAACTGACTGGCTTTTACCGTTAACTGATTAATGCTTGACTAATCCCTTGCTGATGGATACCTTTGATGCATAAAACCGGCAAAATGTATAATACATGAAAAAACTATTATTTACGCTGATCGCGTTGAGCATGGGTGTTTTTGTTCAGGGAAAATCCCTGAATGCACTTTTTTCCTATACCACTTTTAACGCACCGGATGCCAAACCATTTATCGAAACCTACCTGAGTGTGGAAGGCAACAGCCTGAATTACCTTCAGGTGGATGAACATAAATTCCAGGGCGCGATCGAGGTGGTGATCATGTTCAAACAAAAAGATGAGATCATCACTTATGACAAATACGAAGTGAAAAGTCCGGTGGTGGCCGATACCGCCATGATCGCCTTCAACATCATCGACCTGCAGCGCTATGCACTCGACAACGGCAGTTATGTTTTTGAAATATGGCTTTCCGACAAGAACAGCAAGAAAAAACCTTTCGTGCATACCGAGGTTATCAACGTCAGTTATCCGGAGGATGAGGTGGCTGTTTCAGGTATTGAACTGCTTTCATCTTATCAAAAATCCGGTGAACAAAATATCTATACCAGGAATGGCTACGAACTGATGCCCCTGGTTAGCAATTTTTACCCCCGGGATATGAGTGAACTGCTGTTCTATACCGAGCTTTACAATACCGATAAAGTATTTGGTGACAATGGCAAATTCCTCATCGATTATTATATTGAGTCCTTCGAAACCGCAAGAAAGATCAGTGAATTCCAGGTAATCCGTCGGCATAGTGCCGCTGCGGTAGTCCCGCTGATCGGGAAGTTCGACATAAGCTTCCTGCCTTCGGGCAATTATAAGCTGGTGATGGAAGCAAGGAACAAAGAGAATGAGCTGGTGGCTATCAACAAAGTGTTCTTCCAGCGGAGCAATCCGGATGTACAGTTCGATGTTTCCGACCTGGCGGCCATCAGCATCGAGAACACATTCGTGGAAAAGATCGGGAGCAAGGATACCCTGGGTGAATACATCAAGTGTCTGGCCCCCATATCTTCCGGGATTGAAAGGCAGTTTGCCAATCAACAATTACTGGAATCCGACCTGGCAACCATGCAGCAGTTCTTTTTAAATTTCTGGCTGAGCCGCGACAACATCGATCCCTATTCCGCCTGGCTGGATTATTATGCCGAAGTACAGAAAGTGAACAATGCCTACGCCACGCAAGTAAAGAAGGGTTATGAGAGCGACCGCGGCAGGGTGTACCTCAAATACGGCCCGCCCAATATTGTGAGCGAATCCTACAACGAGCCCAGCGCCTATCCCTGACGAAATCTGGCATTATTACACGCTCGGCAACCAGCGCAATAAAAAGTTCGTGTTCATGGCGGATGATATCGTGACCAATGATTTCGAGCTCATTCATTCTGATGCCATTGGTGAATTATCCAATTACAGGTGGCAGGTCATGCTGCACCGCAGGGATTTCGATCCGCCCAACGTGGATGCCACCAGGCCGCCGGATGCATGGGGCAACCAGGCCGAAAAGTATTATACCGAACCCTTTTGATTCAGTGAGGCTATTCTTTCAGGAACGCCAGTGATCTGAAAGGAATCTACAAGTCGGAAGGATCCCTTCGCAAATAAATATTTCTTTGATCCCGTTATTCATATTCGAATAATGGGTTTATTTTTGTTGTATAAATTGCGGATTGCCCAATGAGGATATTATATTTCACTTTCAATATAATTGGCTGGTTTATTTCCATTCTTCCGTTCAGGGTATTATACTTTCTGTCTGATGGTTTATATTACATCGTTTATTACCTCACGGGATACCGCAAAAAAACTGTTTTCACCAATCTCAAGCGGGCATTCCCCGATAAGAACAAGAAAGAGATCAGGAAGATCGCCAAACAGTATTACCGCAACCTGTCGGATATCATTCTGGAAACACTAAAGATCAGAAATTTCAGCGAAAAGGAGCTGGACCGCCGCATCATTTTTAAGAATTATGATATCCTGGAAAAGTATTACCGGGAAGGAAGAAGCGTATTCGTGGCCACCGGGCATAGTGGCAACTGGGAATGGCTGGGGATCGGCCTGGCAAGGGTCACCAATTTTCATCCTTATGCCATTTACAAACAACTGAATGATCCCTATTTCGAGAAATATGTGAGCATGCTGCGCACCAAATCAGGTTACAATAACCTGATTCGTTTTAAGCAGACCTTCAGGACCCTGGCCCGGCTGCGCGAGCAGCAAAATGTAGTGATCATTGTGGCCGACCAAACCCCGACCAAGATTGAGATCAACTACTGGACCGAATTCTTTCAGCGCGAAACCGGCTTTTTTCTTGGCCTGGAGAAAATGTCGAAAACCCTGGATTATGTAGTGGTCTTCTTCGATATGTATCGCGTGAAGCGCGGATATTATGAGATCGAAATCAGCCTGCTGGAGGATGACCCCCAAAATACGGGCGAATATGAGATCACCGAAAAATACGTAAAGAAACTGGAATCCGTTATTAAAAAGAACCCCGACAACTGGTTGTGGTCGCACAGGAGATGGAAACACCAAAAACCCAAGAGCGTATGAAGAATCCCTGCGTTGCCGTGGTGATCCTGAATTGGAATGGCCGGGAGTTTCTGGAGAAATTCCTGCCCGGGGTTATTGAGCACAGCCTGGATGATGCCGAGGTGATCATAGCCGACAATGCATCGGAGGATGATTCTGTTGCTTTCCTGCAGGAGCATTTCCCGGAGATCCGCATCATCCGCAATGAAATAAATGGTGGTTTTTCAAAGGGATACAATGATGCCCTGCGCCATGTTCAGGCGGATTATTACATACTGCTGAACTCGGATATTGAAGTTAGCCGGGGATGGATCAAACCGGTGATTGATCTGATGGAGTCGGATGAGCGAATCGGGGCATGCCAGCCCAAGTTAAGGGCGTATCACGATAAAGCGAAATTTGAATATGCCGGTGCGGCAGGCGGTTTTATCGACAAATACGGGTATCCTTTTTGCCGCGGGCGGCTCTTTCAGAACCTTGAAGAAGACCATGGCCAATACGATGATGTGCAGGAGATATTCTGGGCTACCGGGGCCTGCATGTTTGTGCGGGCATCCTTGTATGATGAACTTGGCGGTCTTGATGAGGACTTCTTTGCGCATATGGAGGAGATCGACTTTTGCTGGCGCTTGAAGAACAATGATTACAAGGTGATGTACTGCCCGGAGTCAGTCATATACCATGTAGGAGGAGGAACGCTTCCCAAAAGTTCCAGCCGCAAGACCTATCTCAATTTCAGGAACAATACCTACCTCATGTATAAAAATCTCCCTCGTGAAAAAATGATCCGGGTCTTTCTGGTGCGCTATTTCCTGGATGCAGTGGCAGCGCTTAAATTTCTTCTGGAAGGCGGAGTGGGGGACTTCCGGGCGGTGATCCATGCCCATGCCAGCTTCTGGAAAAATTATTCCCAACTGAAAAATAAAAGAAAAAAATACTTCCACCGGGCAGTTTCACAGATCTACAAGGGCAATATCGTTAGTGAATATTTCCTGAAAGGAAAAAAGAAGTTCAGCGATCTCGACAGCCATAATTTTTCCTGATCACCAACTCAAAAATTCTCCCCGTAAAAGCTTCGATGGCCAGGCGGTATGAATCCAGTCCGAAGCCACTGATGATGCCTTTTGCTCCCCCTGATATCATAGATTTTTGCCTGAACTCTTCCCTGGCAAAAATATTGGAAATATGTACCTCGATCACAGGAGCTTCGATAGCTTTTACCGCATCCCCGATGGAAACACTGGTATGCGTATAACCGGCAACATTTAATATGATCCCGTCATAACGGAATCCTGCCTTTTGTATGGCATCGATCAGCTCGCCTTCGATATTGCTCTGAAAATAATCGATCTGTATTTCGGTATACTTTTTCCGGAGTTGCCTGAGATAGGATTCAAAGCTTTGGTTTCCGTAAAGATCAGGTTCCCTTTTTCCGAGAAGGTTGAGGTTGGGCCCGTTGATGATCATGATCTTCATGGATTTCTTAAGCTTTTTATAACTTTACAAATATACAGAATTTGGCATGATATGAAGTCAGAGGATTATTTTGCTATCGCAGCCAGGGATTATCATTATTTACTATGCCGGGGATATGATTCAGCCGGCAGCAGGGATTTTGTGGGTAATCGTTATCAGCTGCGCGGAGAACAGCGAAGCATGCTCTACCGGGGTATTTTCAGCCGGGATGAAAGCAATAAGCGCAGGCTAAGACTTGCTGATGCCGGCGAAGTGACAGAGAAGAATTTGCATATTGATGCGGCCAATGTGCTGTTCACCATTGCCAGTTATCTGGATGGCAGGAAAGTATTTATTGCTACGGATGGTCTTTTGAGAGATGCAGCGGAAATGCACAGCAAGACACCCGGAGTGAAAAGCCTGCAAAGCGCCAGCAGGCAAATGCTTCACTCATTGGCTGCGATGCATCCCGCTGCCCTTAGTTTTTACCTGAATGAAAAAATGCCTGCCCTGGCTGTCCTGTGCCAGGAAATTGAAAGATCCATGAAGGGCATGATGTTCCCGGTGGAGTATGAGAGTTTTCCCAAACCCGACCTCCAAATGGTGAAAATGCAAAACGGAATACTGGCAACAGCCGATTCATCCCTGATCAACCGCTCTTCATTGCCCGTTTTTGATCTTGCCGCTTATGTTCTTAAAGAGAAATTTTCAGCCTCATTTTTGGATTTATCCTATTTAAATGCTTAATTTTGCTCCATAGTTCCAATAGGGGTGCCCAATCAGACTGATCTGAACAAACGGGCTGAGATCATACCCTTCGAACCTGATCCGGGTAATACCGGCGGAGGGAGGAGAAGTTGTCTCAAGTTCTTTTACATTTCCTCTATTGGTCTTTTGAATGTTTCATAAAAACTTAAAAGACCATGAAGAAGTATTTCAGAATTTTAACGGCATTATTCGCAATCTTGCCCATTGCAGTTTTTTCACAGCATTCCCTGAGCGGGAAAGTTTATGATGCCCGGAGTGGAGAGCCGCTGCCGGGAGCCCACGTGATCATTAAAAATACCTTTAAAACCGCGGTGACAGATGCAGCTGGTGCCTATTCCTTTAGTGGTTTGAACCCCGGGACTTATACCCTCAGGGTTAGCTACATTTCATTTGAAGAGGCTGTCGTGAAAATTCAGCTTGATGCGGATAAAAAACACAATTTCCGGCTGCAGCCCCGCGCTGTCATGACCGAAGAGGTGATCATCTCGGCAAGCAGGGTGGGAGAGAAGTCACCGGCTACTTATGAAAATGTTACCAGAGAAGAGATCGAAGCCGTCAATTTCGGCCAGGACCTGCCTTACCTCATCGAAACAACCCCTTCCACGGTGGTGTCTTCCGATGCCGGAACGGGTATCGGTTACACCAACCTGCGGATCCGTGGGACGGATATTACACGGATCAATGTGACCATCAACGGGATCCCGCTCAACGATCCCGAAAGCCAGGGGGTGTTCTGGGTAAACATGCCCGACTTTGCCACTTCTGTCGATAATATCCAGATCCAGCGGGGTGTGGGAACTTCAGTGAATGGCGCTGCGGCTTTTGGGGCCAGTATCAATATCCAAACCCTGGACCTGAGAAGTGAAGCCTACGCCGAGATCCGCAGCACAGCAGGTTCTTTCAATACCTTCAGGAACAATGTGTCATTTGGAACCGGATTGATCGGTGGGCACTGGAGCTTCAACGGAAGACTGTCGAAAATTACTTCCGATGGCTATATCGACCGGGCCTGGTCCGACCTGAAATCCTTCTACTTCTCCGGCGGATACCACGGTGAGAAGACCATGGTAAAAGCAGTGATCTTTTCAGGAGTGGAACATACTTACCAGAGCTGGTGGGGAGTCCCGAAAGTCAGGCTGGAAAATGACTATGAAGGCATGAAGCGTTACTATGATCACTGGCTGTATACGAAAGAGGAATATGAGCATATGCTGAACTCCGACAGCCGCACTTACAATTATTACACCTATGAAAATGAAACCGACAATTACCAGCAGGATCATTACCAGTTGCACATATCACATCAGTTCAACAAAGATCTTTACCTGAGCGCCTCGGGTTTTTATGTTTACGGGCGAGGATATTATGAGCAATACAGGAATGATGATGATTTTGCCGACTATGAGCTGCCCCCGGTGATTACCGGTAATGATACAATCAGCAGCAGCAACCTGGTCCGTCGGAAATGGCTCGACAATGATTATTACGGTGCCAACTTCTCCCTGAACTACAAGCTGGGATGGAGTACCCTAATTACCGGCGGTAGCTGGAACTTTTATGATGGCAGGCATTTTGGCAACATCATCTGGTCGGAATATGCAGTCAACATGAATAAGGATTATGAGTGGTACCGCAATACCGGTAAGAAGAATGTTTACAGTGCTTTCGCCAGGATCAACTCAAGCCTGACCAACAAATTGAATGCTTACCTCGACCTGCAGTACCGCGGGGTGGACTATAAAATCGATGGTATACATGATGACCTGCGTGACATCAGCCAGGAAAATATATTTAATTTCTTCAACCCCAAGGCCGGCCTGTACTACGATCTGAATGAAAACAACAGTGTTTATTTTTCAGTAGGTGTCGCAAACCGGGAGCCCAGCCGGAGCAACTACAGGGATGCCGACAGCAATGATGTTTTCAAAAGTGAACGGCTGCTTGATTTTGAACTGGGATACAGCATGAAAAAGCAAAAATATGGCCTGGAAGCCAATCTCTTTTATATGGACTACAAAGACCAACTGGTGCTTACCGGGGAACTCAACGATGTGGGAGCGGCCATCATGACCAATGTTCCGGAAAGCTACCGGGCCGGGATCGAAGTGGTCGGAGGCGTAAAGATCCTGGAAAAACTCGACTGGAAGTTGAATGCTACTTTCAGCCAGAACAAGATCAGGAATTTTGTGGAATATGTCGACGACTGGGATTATTCGACCGGTGAGCCTCAGATTTCAAAGGAACTTGGAACCACCGGCCTGGCCTTTTCTCCCGGGATAATTGCAGGCAACCGCATTACTTACGAACTATTTGAGGGATTGAAACTGAGCTTTATTTCCAAATATGTCGGGCGGCAGTATATCGACAATACCTCCAGCCGGAGCCGCAGCCTGAATCCGTATTTTGTGAACGACCTCCTGATCAATTATTCCTTTAAAACAAAATTTATTGATGAGATCAGTTTTCACCTGATGATCAACAATCTTTTCAATGAGGAATACGAGACTTATGCCTGGGTTTACCGATATATATACTCCGGCGAATACTGGGAGATGGACGGATACTTTCCGCAGGCAGGCATCAATGTGCTGGGGGGGCTTACATTGAGTTTTTAAAATGATATATAGCTGACTGTCAGGAAAGCAGATTTTTAATGCTTCATTATTTGAGTACATTAAGCTATTTTATGAATAAAGGTAGCTTAGAGAGAGCTTCCTCAACCGGCAAGGTGAGATTAAAAAAGAATAAACCTATTGACTGATGACCAGCTTACGCAGAGAATTAAGCGTTCCCGCTTTAATTTTAAGCAGGTAAATTCCATCGGAAAGCTTTTCACCCATGGCATTTGTTGCATCCCAATAGATGGTCTTTTCTCCTGCCATTTCCATTTTATCTTTCAAAACGCGAACCACTTTTCCGTTCAGGTTCATGACCTCCAGTTTCACCCTCATTTCACCCGGTAAAATATACCTGATGGTGGTGTTATCATTGAATGGATTGGGGCTGTTTGATAAATTGATGTTCCCGAACGGATTCAGGATGCTGTGGATTTCTGTCGCAGTATCGGTGACGCTCAGGGCTTTGATGCAAAAATTACCGGTATGCAGGTAACCCGACGGATCATCATAATCATACAAATCCTGCCAGGAAGCATTTTCTTTGTAATAGCTTTGCCCGGGTTCTGCTGAAGATTCGACCATGGTTCTTCCTGAGGCACCCAGCAGGACCGGGACATCCGAGGTACGGTCGTATGGCTGGCCTCCCTTTTCCAGGTAAAGATAAACATAGAAGTCGTCTCCTTCTTCTATCGCTATGTCTTGTTCAAATTCAATGGTGGCGAAGCCATGATACTGCAGCCAGCCGGAATGTGTATATAACTCATCCGACAGCTCTTCTCCATTAAAAGTATCAAATACCTTCAGGGTGTAATCTGTTGAATCTTCTGCATAAAAGAAGCTGGCTGCTTTAATCAGTTGCTTGCTGCTCGCTGTAAAAGAATTGAAAGCTTCTTCGCTGTCTTTCTTGGTATCCCGCCAGCCGTGATAATCGTGATAATAGGTAATATCGTATGGCAATCTTTCCACATCCTGGAAGGAAACTGCGCCCATTTGCGGCTCCCGGCAGGCCCATTTGTCATAATAGGAAATATAGAAATAACCATCATAACCCCAGTTTTCGCCCCAGCTGTTTTTTACGATCCACGCCCCGGGTTCGGGTGCCTGGGTATTCATGTTATCATCCCAGCCCACGATCGCAATGGCATGGTTGGGCAGGCTGCTAGTAGTGGGCGGCTGGTAGTGGGTGTAAGATGAATTAATGAAATTCCCGTCGTAACACATGCAGGTCCCCATCACCCCGTAATCCATCACGGCCTGTTTGATGACATCGATCCCATCCAGATCCTCATCCATGGTAAACCAGTTGACCCTCCGGGGAAAATAATAGTGAAAACTATCATCTTCCATCGGCGGGGCTACATTGTATGACTGGCCGTCGATATCTCGCACTGCCCCGGTATTCCTCGAAAGATATGCAGTTGTTACCATATAATCACCACCCATGTGGACTTCAAGGCCGGCTCCCGTTGGTGGCTCGATATCAGCATTGTAATGCTGGTTAAAACCGTTCCACCAGTCCAGGTGGTATTCTGCCAGCTTGGGTTCTCCGCTTTCACCATTGTTAGCCCATTCACCGGTCATCAGCAAATTCCCTTCCATGGCAGCCATGGCACCATGTGTCCAGCAGGTGCCGCCCTGTTGGGATTTTACGGAAGTTACATAGTTTTCACCATTATAATCCCGCAAGTCAAAATGCTCAGGAAGATCCCTTTGTGCATAAAGGTTAATTGCCGAAAAAATAATACCACAGATAAGGCTTATTTGTTTCATGATCCTGTTAATTTGTTTTTTGACGAATGTAAGAAAAATCCGCTTGTATTATCAGGATTTAAATATGATATTTGTTACGACATTCAGAGTTTCACCTTTTAGGTTTAGGAATTATTAGGGTAAGATCTCCTGTTGCCAGGCTTTTTGGGTGTTTTATATCAATCCGTCAATCTTTTCGCCTCCCATGAACCTTTTATTTCTTAAATTTGTTCTAAATTAAAAAGAAAAAAATGGCACAACAGGAACCCGAAATTAATTGGAAAAAAGTATTACCAGTTGGAATCATCATCCTTGCGGTGATCCTGCTGATCATCTTCTGGAGCAGCATGACCATCACCATCAACGCCGGTCGCGGAGGTGTGCTCTTCAAAACCTTTGGCGGCGGTGTGGATACCACCATGACTTATGGAGAGGGATTTCATTTTATTGCACCCTGGAATAATATGTATGTTTATGAAGTAAGGCAGCAGGAAGTTTCTGAAGAAATGAATGTGTTGTCTTCCAACGGCCTGGAAATCAATATAGACATTACAGCCTGGTACCAGGCCGAATGGTCTGAATTGGGGATCTTGCATCAACGTATCGGTGAGAATTACCTGAATGAGGTGGTGATCCCGGCATTGCGTTCATCGGCAAGAACTGTGATCGGGCGATACACTCCGGATCAGTTGTATGCTGCCAAAAGGGACATTATTCAGAATGAAATCTTTGACGAAACAAAAAGGTTCCTCGATAAAAAATACGTCCAGCTGAATGAAATTCTCATTCGCTCAATCGAATTGCCACCAACAATCCGTACCGCGATTGAGAGTAAGTTGAAGCAGGAGCAGGAAGCTCTGGAGTATGAGTTCAAACTGGAAAAGGCCAAACAGGAAGCCGAAAGACAAAGGATTGATGCAGAAGGGAAGGCAACTGCCAACCGCATCCTGAGTGCGAGTCTCACGGACAAGATCCTCAAGGAAAAAGGCATCGAGGCAACCCTCAAGCTGGCAGAATCTGCCAATTCCAAGGTCGTAGTGATCGGTGGCGGGGACAAAGGTCTGCCCATCATCCTGGGAGATTCGAAATAAGCCTTTTTGTTTTTTCTATTAAGTATTACTGAATGCCTGACAGGATCAAAATTCTGGAGACACCCAGGGATGCCATGCAGGGTATCAAGCCTTTTATTCCTACAGAAAAGAAGGCGGACTATATCAACAGCCTGCTAAGGGTTGGCTTTGATATCATCGACTTCGGGAGTTTTGTCTCACCGGCAGCCATACCCCAGCTCAGGGATACTGCTGCTGTTTTGAAAAAGCTGGATCTCACGCAAAGTGATACCAAACTCATGTGTATCGTTGGTAATCTCCGGGGTACAAAAGATGCCACCCAATATGAGGAAATAAGCTTTTTGGGTTACCCGCATTCGGTTTCGGATAAGTTCCTGATGCTGAATATCAATTCATCCCTGGATAAATCCCGTGATGCTTGTGCCGATATACTGGAGCAATGTGAAAAGACCGGCAAAGAGTTGGTTGTCTACCTTTCTATGGCTTTTGGAAATAATTATGGTGAGGAGTGGAGCGTTGAGATTTTGGAAAAAGAATGCAACAAGCTGAATGAAATGGGAGTGAAATATATTGCCTTGAGCGACACCATTGGAGCTTCATATCCGGCAAGCATTGCGGCGGTATTCATGGCCCTGGTGCCTGCTTTCCCTCACATAGAGTTCAGTCTGCATCTGCATACCAAACTGCATCAGGTGTTCGAAAAACTGGATGCCGCCTACCAGTGCGGATGCATGGGATTTGACGGGGTCATGAACGGACTGGGAGGCTGTCCCATGGCTGAGCATGAACTGGTGGGCAATGTGCGAACAGGAATGATCCTGGAATGCCTCGAAAACAACAAACTTGAAACAAAGATCGACAAAAAGGCATTTGAGGATGCCATTACAAAATCCATTACTACCTTTGCTTTAATTGATCTTCAAAATAAAGATCACTTTTTACTGTAAATTACAAGGACTTATAGATGGTACTGCTGATCTTTTATCTTATACTGGCGATACTGATTTCTTTTCTTTGCTCCATTTTGGAGGCGGTGATCCTGAGCGTGACCCCTTCCTATATTTCCATTAAACTGCAGGCGAAAAAGTCTTATGCCTTGCAACTTAAGAAATTTAAAGACAATATCGATAAACCCCTGGCAGGCATCCTGACGCTGAATACTTTTGCGCATACCATCGGAGCTGCAGGTGTGGGGGCCCAGGCACAGCTCATCTGGGGGCATGAATCCCTTTCCATTACATCGGTAATATTAACCCTGCTGATTTTGATCCTATCGGAGATCATCCCCAAAACCATTGGCGCCACCCACTGGAAAAGCCTGGTGCCTTTTTCTGTGTTCGCCATACGGACGATCGTATTCATCCTTTATCCCTTTGTGATCCTGAGCCAGTATGTTACACGGTTTTTTAAAAAGGACGGCCAGCGCAGCGTGCTCAGCCGCTATGAAGTATCTGCCATGGCCGAGATCGGTGCCAAACAGGGGGTGTTCAAATCAGGCGAATCGCGTATCATACAGAATATTGCCCGCTTCGACAAACTCCAAACCAGGGATATCATGACTCCGCGTCCTGTGATCTTTGCCGCTTCTGAAAATGAAAAGATCGGTAAATTTTACCGGCAAAATCCCAGTATCCGTTTTTCCCGCATTCCCATTTTTGACAAAAACATCGACGACCTGTCGGCATACTTCCTCAAAGATGATTTGTTGATCGAGATCATCAGCAAGCGGCACAACAAGGAACTAAAAAGCATCAAACGTGAATTGCCCGTGGTATTTGAGGGCCTGCCCATTCCGGAACTATTCAATGTGCTGATGGGCAAGAATGAACACATTGCCGCCGTGGTGGATGAATACGGTGTAACAGCCGGGATCGTTACCATGGAAGATGTGATCGAGACCATCCTGGGTATGGAGATCCTGGATGAACTGGACAATATTGCCGATCTGCAGAAAACGGCCCGCCAGCGCTGGAAGGAAAGAGCCAGGAGGATGGGGATGGATATTGAGGACGAGGACTGAGGTGATCCCTTCGGCTAAGGATTTAATTTAAAAATGGTGAGTGCTTTGTTCAAACCTGTATGGTTTTCAAAACCTGACAGGGTTAATATAAACTGCCCGGTGAAGCTGCAATATATCCGAATACGCTCTCATCCGCATTTTCGGTATGATCCGCGTTCCATCCCCTGAATTTTTTCCTCCCGCAGCAATTGTGTATTTTTGCAGCTTATGTCGCAGAATAAAATCAACATTAAAAACAAAAAAGCTTCTTATCAGTATTTCCTGATGGATAAATTCCTTGCGGGTATACAACTTACCGGTACCGAGATAAAATCCATCCGGGAAGGCAAGGTGAGCCTGTCGGAATCTTTCTGTGTTTTTATCGGGGATGAGCTTTTTGTGCGCGACATGCATATTTCAGAGTACAGCCTGGGAACATACAACAACCACGAACCCAAGCGCGACCGCAAGCTGCTGCTGACACGCAGGGAACTGAAAAAACTTCAGACCAAGGTACAGGAAAAAGGCCTCACCATCATACCAACCTATATGTTCATCAATGATCGCGGACTGGTAAAGATCGAGATCGCCCTGGCCAAAGGAAAACATCTTTACGATAAACGGGAGGATATAAAGAAAAAAGATGTCAAGCGGGATATCGAGCGGGCTGGGTTTTAATATATGCAATAATTTGCATTTATCCGGGTTATTTTTATAAGATTGATTATTTTCGAAAAATTTTTTTATGATGAAACTGAGATCCTTTATACTGATCATATTGTTCCTGGGCGGAAGTGCACTGCTGGCGCAGAATAACAAGATTAAATGGTATTCTTTCGAGGAGGCCGTTGAGCGCAGCAAGGAAAATCCGAAACTCATATTCGTTGATGTCTACACCGATTGGTGCGGCTGGTGCAAGAAGATGGACAAATCCACTTTTGTGCATCCAACGATCGTAAAGCAAATGAACGAGAATTTTTACCCTGTGAAGTTTGATGCGGAAAGCAGCGATACGATACGGTTCAAAGATTATACTTTTGTAAACCCCAACCCCGACGGACGGCGCAGTTCGCATCAGCTCGCCCAGGCCCTGCTGAAGGGCAGGATGTCCTATCCTTCCTATACCTTCCTGAATGAAAAGGCCGAAGTGATCACTGTAGTCCCCGGATACCGGGAGGCACAGGAATTCGAAAAAATACTGAGCTACTTTTCCACCAATGCATATAAATCCAAAGAATGGAAAACCTTTGATGCAGAATTCGAAGGAACAATCAAAAAGCCGGATCAGAAATAATAGCAGTCATTGGCTGTCCTCCGTCTTCCAGCTTCCAATCCCGTCTCGCCTGAGGCGAGGCAAGGCGAGGATCTTCGACTGAAAGGCGGGACCTCCAACCTCCAACTTCCAACCTCCCCAATGTTAAATATTGTTAAATGAGCCTTTTGCCTCTTTTATTTTTTTCCCATTTTTTTTTCTTTTGCGAAAAAAACAAAGCTCATGGACATAATTGTTGAGAATTTTACCAAGAAATACGGTGCACAGAAAGCCGTTGACAATATTTCATTCAAGGTGAAGACAGGTGAAGTTCTGGGTTTTCTTGGTCCCAATGGCGCCGGGAAGACCACAACGATGAAAGCGATCACAACCTTCCTCACCCCTACCTCCGGAAAAATATCTCTTGGCCGCTATTCGGTGCAGGAGAACCCGGAGGAAGTTAAGAAACACATCGGGTATCTACCCGAGAACAATCCCCTGTATCATGATATGCCCCTGATCGATTACCTGAAATTTGTTGCAGAGATCCAGGGTATTGAAAAGTCGAAGATTCGCGAACGCATCCTCGACATGATACATGTATGTGGTCTCCAGGCAGAAAAGCACAAAAAGATCGGTGAACTTTCCAAAGGATATCAGCAAAGGGCAGGCCTTGCCCAGGCACTCATTCACGATCCGGATGTTTTGATCCTGGATGAACCTACTTCCGGGCTGGACCCCAACCAGATTGTTGAGATCCGGGAACTGATCAAAAAGATCGGGAAGGAAAAAACGGTCATCCTGAGCTCACACATCCTGGCCGAGGTGGAAGCCACCTGCGACCGCATCATGATCATTAACAAAGGCAGGATTGTGGCCGACGGTTCTTCGGAAGATCTTCGCAAAAGAGCCCAGGGCAAGGAAATTGTGAAAGTTGCCATTGAAGACGGAAAGGCCGATGAGATCTTTAAAGCCCTGCAGACACTCGATACAGTCGAATCGGTTGACTTTATCAGCAAAGAGCGCAATCAATTCGAGGTGCAAAGCAAAGCTGAGCATAAGTCGGGAAAAGCCATTTTCCGCCTCTGTGTGAATAAAAAATGGGCACTTACAGAACTTACACCCATCGAAACCAAACTGGAAGATATCTTCCGCGAACTGACCATGAATTAGTAAAACAATAAAAATTGATAAATTATGAAGCAAATATGGATAGTGGCAAAACGTGAACTCAGGTCGTTCTTCGATTCACTCATGGCCTATATCATGTTGATCTCCTTTCTTGGATTTAGTGGATTCTTTACCTGGCTTTATGGACAGGGCGATGTTTTCTTCATCAAGCAGGCCAGCCTGAGTGCTTTTTTCGGGATCGCATACTGGACGCTCTTTTTCTTTATCCCAGCCCTCACCATGCGTCTGTTTGCAGAAGAGAACCGTTCGGGTACCATCGAGCTGTTGCTTACCAAACCCCTCAACGACTGGCAAGTGGTCTGGGGTAAATTCCTGGCCACACTCCTGCTGATCATGGTGGCGCTCCTGCTTACCATCCCTTATTACATAACGGTGGCAAGCCTTGGACCCGTCGACCACGGAGCAGTATGGAGTGGATATTTGGGCCTGATCCTGATGAGCGCCGCATACATCAGTATCGGGATCTTTACCAGCGCCATTACCACAAACCAGATCGTTTCTTACCTGATGGCATTGTTTATCGGTATCTTTTTTCAGATCCTTTTTGGAATGTTATCGGGAGCCTTCAGCGGTTTGCTCAGCCAGGTGCTGGACTACCTGAGCCTGGCCACGCATTTTGAATCCATCTCCCGGGGAGTCATCGATTCCAAAGATCTGATATACTTCCTGTCCATTGTATTCTTCGGCTTGATCCTCACGGAAGCAACCCTTGAAAAAAGAAAATTAGCCTAACAGTAAAAAGAAATTGAAATGAAAAACACGAAATCAATAACAAGCAGAATTATTTTGATATTTGCTGTGATTGTTGTGATCAATGTGGTTTCAGATAAATTCTTTTTCCGCCTTGATATGACAGCCGATCAGCGCTATACGCTCAGCAAGGCCACAAAGGATATTTTGAAAAACCTTAATGAACCGCTTACCGTAACTGCTTATTTTACCGAAGATCTTCCGGCCGACCTGGTCAAGACCCGCAGGGATTTCAAAGATCTGCTGGTAGAATATAACAATACTTCCGGTGGCAAGGTAGTATATGAGTTCATTGATCCCAACCAAGACCAACAGCTTGAACAGAAAGCCATACGGGATGGAGTGCAACCCATAAGGGTTAGTGCCCGCGAAAAAGACCAGGTAGTGCAGCAGAAAGCTTATCTGGGAGCGGTAATACAGAAAGGGAACCAGACGGATGCCATTCCCGTGGTTCAGCCCGGTGCTGCCATGGAATATACCCTATCATCCACCATCAAAAAAATGTCGGTAAGCGTTAAACCCAGGATAGGTTTTGTTACCGGACATGGAGAACCTTCGCTTGCTTCTTACCAGCAGGCCCTGAACCCCTTGAATGTGCTCTACCAGGTGGAGGAAGTTGAGCTGGGGAATACCGGCAATATAAATGATTTTGAAACCCTGGTGATTAACGGGCCCCGGGATTCACTGGCACAGGAAGAGTTCAATGTACTGGATGCCTTCCTGGCACAGGGCGGTAAGCTCTACATCGCTTACAACAAGGTTGAGGGGATATGAACCAGGCCCGCGGCAGCAGCTTGTACAGCAATTTCGAAGAGTGGCTGGCCGGTAAAGGAGTAAGCATCGACAACAGCTTTGTGGTGGATGCCAACTGCATTAATGTTGGCGTAAGACAGCAGCAGGGCAATATGATGTTCACTACCCCCATGCAATTTCCTTATATCCCCAAATCAAGCAATTTTGCTGACCATCCTATCACCACCGGCATAGAAGAGGTTATGCTGCCTTTTGTTAGTCCGGTGAATTTTACCGGTGATACTGCCGGTTTAAGTTTTACGCCCATTTTGATGTCTTCGGAGAATTCCGGCACCTTAACTCCGCCAATTATTTTCAATGTTGATAAACGCTGGACGAAAAATGATTTTCCCCTGGAAAACATTACATTGGGGGTTGCGCTGGAGGGCGACTTCGGCCGGAATGGCAGCATGAACAAAGTAGTGGTGTTTGGCGATGCCGACTTCCCGGTGAATGGTGAAGGACAGCAGGCCCAGCGGCTCAGCCAGGACAATGTTAACCTGATGGTGAATGCCATCGACTGGCTCAGCGACGATACCGGGCTGATCGAACTGCGTACAAGGGGCGTTACTTCCAGGCCGCTCGATCAGATTGAGGATGCAGAAAAAGTCCTTGTAAAATGGGTGAACTTCTTGCTGCCCATTATCCTGATCATCATTTATGGTGTCATCAGAATGCAAAGAAACCGTAATGTGAGAATTAAACGAATGGAGGAAGACTATGTTTAAGAAACTCAATTACAAAGTATTGATTCTTCTTCTGCTCGTGCTGGCAGGTATTTATTTGATCAGTGAATTCGGTGGTTCGGGCTACCGGACCTTCAAGAGCCAGTTGGTCAGTCTGGATACCGCAAAGGTGGATAGGATCATTATCGGGAATCCTGCCAGTGGAAAAATGATCCTGATCAGGAATACATCCGGCTGGCAGCTCGAAGTCGGCGGCAAAACCTACCCTGTGGAGGCTTCGGCCATGCGTTCCCTGCTGATCCCGCTGGCCAATATGAAATCGGAAGGTGTGGCCGCCATCAGTGAAGAAAAACATGAAGATTTGCAGGTAAATGATTCGGGTGGGGTTCACCTGCTGGCAAAACAGGAAGACAAAACACTTGCCGATCTGTACTTTGGCAAACTCTCCTACCAGCAGCCATCCACAGCTGTGGCCCCCAAGGCCCAGGCCATGCAGCAATACCAGCAACAGGGCAAAATGATCACCTATGTGCGGAAAGGCGGAGAAGAAACCGTGTATGCCGTGGAAGGTTTCCTGCGCTCTACCTACGGAAGGGAAGTGGATGATTACAGGGACAAAACCCTTGTGAAACTGAACAAGGAAGATGTTACACACATTGATTTTAATTATACCGGCAAGGGATCTTTCAGCCTGGAAAAGATGGATGATGCGTGGATGATTGACGGGGCAATAGCGGACTCGGCAAAGACTACCAGCTACCTGCAAAAACTCGGCAGGCAGCGGGCCAGGGAATTTGCGGATGATTTCGATACCCGTGAAGTGGAACCTGAAGCCATCGTGAAGATCGAAGGGAATAATTTTTCTCCGATTATTTTGAAAGCCTATCCGGCAGATACTGCAAGGGAATATGTGATCACCTCAAGCATGAATCCCGGTGCAAAATTTAGTGGAGCCAAAGGTGTTTATTCCCGCATCTTTATTGATCAGGAAAAATTGCAGAAATAATTTTGAGTTTTGAGTCATTGGTGTCAATTCAAAACACAAAATTCTCCCGAAAACTTTCGGGATCAAAATTCAAAACTCAAATTCCTATATTTGCATAAAAAAAGACATGAGTCACCTAATCGCTCCTTCGATGCTTTCGGCCGATTTCGCAAACCTTCAAAAGGATATTGAAATGGTCAATGCCAGTGACGCCGACTGGTTTCACCTGGATGTAATGGATGGACTGTTCGTCCCCAATATCTCATACGGCTTCCCGGTGATTGAGCTCATCCGGAAATATGCCCGTAAGCCCCTGGATGTGCATTTGATGATCGTGGATCCCGACCGTTATGTTGAACGCTTCCGGGAGGCAGGTGCAGATTATATTTCCATTCACTACGAAGCCTGCACCCATTTGCACCGCAGCCTGCAACTGATTAAGTCAACCGGTGCCAGGGCTGGGGTTGTGCTTAATCCGCACACTGCAGTCAATCTATTGAGAGACATCATTGTGGATGCCGATTATGTTTTGCTGATGTCGGTAAACCCGGGTTACGGTGGTCAGAAGTTTATCGACAATACCTACGAAAAGATCCGGCAATTAAAAAACCTAATCCTGGAGAAAAATACGAATACCCTGATTGAGGTGGATGGTGGCGTAAGCCTTGAAAATTGCAACCGGCTTACCGAAGCAGGTGCTGATATCCTGGTGGCAGGAAATACGGTCTTTTCTTCGGATGATCCTTCCGGAACCATACATCAACTCAAATCTCACGGCTGATCTCATGTTTCGCATTTTTGTTGTATCGGACGGAACGGGAAGAACTGCCCAGCAAGCTCTCAACGCTGCCCTGATGCAGTTCCCGGAGGTAGAGATACAAGTCTACCGCAGGCCCGAGATCCTGACACTGGAACAGGTGAGCAGGGTGGTTATGGAAGCCCAGTCGATGCGGGGATTTATTGTTCATACCCTCGTGCAGGATGAGATCCGGCATGCCATGATCCGCGAAGGCAGGAAGTACAACGTGGAAACCATCGACCTGATGGGTCCGCTCCTGTCACGGCTCAGCCACCAGTTTGCCAATGCCCCTTCCGGCAAACCCGGAATCTTTCATCAGCTCAACAAAGAATATTTCGAACGGATAGATGCCATGCAATTTGCTTTTCAGCATGATGATGGGATGCGCTATCATGAACTCGATAAATCCGAGATCGTGCTGGTGGGCGTTTCCCGTACCTTCAAAACACCCCTCAGCATTTACCTGGCTTTTAAGGGCTGGTTCGTGGCAAATATCCCCATTATACTCGATGTTCCCCCGCCGGCCCAGTTATTTGAGATCCCGCCCGAAAGGGTGTTCTGTTTGAACACCAATCCACATCATCTTTCCACCCTCAGGAAGTTCAGGACTGAACTGCTGGGCGGGGCCACCGGATCTTATGCCGACTTTGAGTTTGTGAGGAAAGAGATAATGTATGCACAGCGGATATACAATACACATCCGGGCTGGGCCAAGATCAAGGTTACCAGTAAACCCATCGAGGAAATCGCTTCGGAGATCCTGGCAATTCGCGGCAAAAGTGATCGCAGAGCCGGCCTGCCCATCGGGTAGAATTTTTTTGATTTATGCTCAAATGTTGTTTTTTTTCCTAATTTAGTATCATATTTGCACTATTGGTCCTCCCTGGCCATTTTTATGATCTTTTAATTTGACGCTATGCCAAGGCTAATCACAATGATATTGCTTGTAGCTGTGTCAGCTTTATGTTTTTCACAAACCGGGGCGCAACAGCAAAAAACCGATTCTCTTCTGAATATGCTGGAAGGGAAAGATCTGAAAACCCAGCTGGCGATCTATGATGAGATAACAGAATCATATTATGAAATATCCATCGATGGATATCAAAAATATAACCTGGAGTTCCTGAAGCTGGCATCCGGGTCCGGCATTGATTCATTGATCGCCAGGGCCATGCTCCGATTTGGGATCAGCTATCACCAGATCGGGGAATATGAAAAAGCCATTGCTTATTATGACACCGCCCTGCAATACTACCTGGATATCAACGATACCCTGGGAGAGATCATGACCCTTAATTCATATGGTAGCGCAATATACGGGCAGCATCGCTACTCCCGGGCATTTGAATATTACCTCAGCGGCCTTGACCTGGCTGAGGCCATCAATTCCGATTTCTGGAAAAATGCTTTTTACGAGATGATCGCCAGGATCTATTATGTTACACATGACCAGGAAAATGCAATCATTTATATGAACAAAATGATGAAAACAGCCAGGGAGTCAGACAATCAGTTGCTGCAGGCCAGAGCTTTCCAGGCCATGGGTGTTTTTTACCTGAAATCGGGCCGCTACGTGGAGGCGCTGGAGAACCTCAACCAGTCCCTGTATCTGTATTCACTGAACAACGACCAGGAAGCCATTGCTTCTGTATTTGTTGACTTCGGTGATTATTACATTGCCATGAAGAATTACAGACTGGCACTGAACAATTACCAGAAAGCACTTCAGCTTTGTCTGGAAAACAACAACCTGCAGTTCAAGGGTACCATCCTTACCAGGATCTCGCATACACACGACATGCTGGGTGACGAATGGCTGGCCCTGGATTATAATAAAAAAGCGCTGAGAGCCCGAATGTCATACGGAGATATGGCACTCAGCAGCAGTTCCATGATCAATATCGGGAATTCCTACCTGAACCTTGAAAAATATGACAGCGCACGTGCATATCTCGAAAAAGGAATGGCCATAGCCCAATCCATCGATCACTCGCAATTTTTGCGTGACGCCTTTTTTAAGATATTCAAGCTGGAAGAAAGCATCGGTAATTACCAGAAGTCCATCGAATATTATAAAAAATATATTGAATACCGCGATCTGCTGCAGGCCCAGGAAAGAAACAAGGAAATTGCAGAACTCAGGGCCAAATATGATATTTATGATAAAGAGATGGAACTGGAAATGCAGAGCCTCAAGCTGGATAAACAGCAAAACCGTTTTCTGCTTCTTTTTCTTGTTGCTGCCCTGGTGATCGTTCTGGCAGTTTTTATCTTTTATCTATACAGAAATAAAAAGAAAATATCCGATCAGTACCTGGAGCTGAACCTTGATCTGGAAGAAAAGTTTGAAAAGCGCTCACAGGAACTGAAAGAGAAAGAAAACCAGTTCCAGAACCTGGTTGAACAGATCCCCATGGGGGTGTACAGGACAACATCCGGTGGCAGAATTGAGTTTGCCAACAATGCCCTGGTCAGGATGCTGGGATATAAATCCCTTGAGGAACTGCAAAAAATGGATCTTGAAGGCAATGTGGCATACAGCGATTCCCGCCAGAGATTTAAGAATGAGATTGAAAAGAAGGGGGAGATCAAAAACCTGGAGTCATACTGGATTAAGGCGGATGGCACCCAGATCTTTGTTTCTGAGCATGCCCGTTTCGTTAAGAATGAAGAAGGCCAAACCGGGCATTATGAGGGAGTGGTTGAGGACATTACCCAGCGAAAGATCGCGGAAGCTAACCTGAAAGAAGCCCTGGAAAAAGCCAAGGAATCGGATCGCCTGAAATCAGCCTTCCTGGCCACCATGCAGCATGAACTGAGAACCCCCTTGAACGGCATACTCGGCTTTTCCGAGATACTGAAGGATGACGACAGTCTGGATGGTGAGATCAGGGAACATATTCAACTGATCAATGATAGCGGACAGCATTTGCTGAGCATCATCAATGATATCCTGGATATTTCCACCATCACTGCCGGAAAGGTGAAACTGAAGGAAAGCGAATGTAATCTGAACCAGATCGTGGATGAGGCGGTTGAGACTGTGGATGAGGCCCGCAAATTGAATGCCGAAAAAGCGAATATCGGGCTGGAGGTTAAAAAAGGCCTGGAGGACAAAAATGCCGTGATCCATGCCGATAGTAAGCGCCTCAGGCAGATCCTGGAGAATTTGCTCGACAATGCTTTCAAATTCACTTATGAAGGCAAGGTGAGCCTTGCTTATGAAATTGATAAAAACAATAAACTTCTTTTTAAGATAAATGATACAGGGATCGGGATCCCCGGGGATAAAAAAGATATCATCTTTGAGCAATTCCGGCAGATCGAGGATACGGATACCCGCCAGTATGGTGGCAGCGGCCTGGGACTTGCCATATGCAAGAACCTTGTTGACATGATGAATGGGGAGATCCGTGTTGAGAGCAGCCCGGGTAAAGGCAGCACTTTCTACGTGGAGATCCCCTTGAAAAGCACAAAGATGCCGGCACCTCCGGAGGCTAAACCGCTTAAAAGCAAGTCGCGTTCATGGCAGAAGAATTCCCTCCTGATAGCAGAAGACAGTTACTCTAATTTCCTGCTGCTGAAAACATTCCTGCGGAAATCAGAGATCGAGATCTATTATGCCAAGAACGGTGAAGAGGCTATCAGGCTTTATAAGCAACACCCGGGCATCGACCTGGTCCTCATGGATATTCAGTTGCCCGGTATCAGCGGTTACCAGGTCACCGAAGAAATTCTGAAGCTGGACAAAAATGCCAGGATCATTGCCGTTACGGCTTATGCAACCCAGGAAGACAAACAGAAGTGCATGCAGACCGGTTGTATTGATTATATCTCCAAACCCCTTAGAAAAGAAACCCTGCTCGATAAAATAGAAAAGAATATCCAATCCACCTAAGTGCCGTTCTGTTTTCCATTATCAATCATATTCCGTAATTTTGCATGGAACATAAAAAAGCTTGTTATGAGTCAGGATATATTAGCATTGCAACCCGAAAGGATCTGGTATTATTTTGCAGAGATTTTGAAGATCCCGAGACCTTCGAAAAAGGAAGAGAAAATCGCAGAGTACCTGCTGGATTTTGGAAAGAAGCATGATCTGGTAACCCTCCGGGATGATACCGGGAATATCCTGATCAGGAAACCAGCCACTAAAGGCTTTGAAGACCGGAAGATGGTTTGCCTGCAAAGTCATATTGATATGGTGGGAGAGAAAAATGCCAGCAAAAAATTTGATTTTGAAAAGGATCCCATCGAAGCATACGTGGAAGACGGCTGGGTAAAAGCTAAAGGCACTACCCTGGGTGCTGATGATGGGATTGGAATTGCCGCCCAGCTTGCCATCCTTGAATCGGATACGATTGAGCACGGCCCCATCGAATGCCTTTTTACGGTTGATGAAGAAACCGGGCTCACCGGGGCCTTTGGCCTGGAAGCGGGCTTCCTGAAAAGCGATATACTGCTCAACCTCGACAGCGAGGATGAGGGACAACTCTTCATCGGTTGTGCCGGTGGGAAAGATACCACCATCGAAATTCCTTACCTCAGGGAGTCAGTTCCTGCTGATATGTCATCCTTTATCATAAAAGTTAGCGGCCTTAAAGGCGGCCACTCCGGGGATGATATTGAAAAAGGCCTGGGAAACGCCAATAAGATCCTGAACCGCTTGCTGTGGAACGCCAGTAGGGATTACGGCCTGCGCATATCCAAATTCGATGCCGGGAACCTGCGCAATGCCATTGCCCGCGAAGGCCATGCCATTGCGGTAGTGCCGGTTGAACATGGCAAGGATCTGGTTGAGTATGTAACTTCCTGCAATAAAACCCTCAGGGCTGAATTCAAAATAAGCGAGCCGGACCTGAAAATCGAGATCAGTCCGGCCGACCCGCCTGCTTATATCATCGATAAAAAAACACAGAGTAACCTCCTGAATGCTTTGTATGCCTGTCCGCATGGTGTGATCGCATGGTCGATGGAGATCCCGGATTTTGTTGAAACATCCACCAACCTGGCCTCGGTGAAAACCGAAAGCAATGTTTTCAGGATTACCACCAGCCAGCGCAGCTCGGTGGAGTCGGCTAAAAGAGATGTGGGTGATATGGTTGCTGCCACCTTTGCCCTTACCGGGGCCAAGATCATCAGTTCCGCCGGTTACCCCGGATGGACACCCAATCCTGGCTCCGAGATCGTGGCCATCACAGAAGCTTCGTACAAAGAACTTTTCAAAGAAGATCCGGAGGTGCTGGCTGTCCACGCAGGACTGGAATGTGGCCTGATCGGCGATAAATATCCCGGGATGGACATGATCTCCTATGGCCCCGAGATAAAAGGAGCTCACTCCCCGGATGAGAGGTTGCAGATCGAATCTACCCGGCGCTTCTGGGATCTGACGCTGGATGTCCTGAAAAGGATCCCGAAGAAGTAAACAGCGCAGGTGTCAAACCAAAGCGAACAAAAAAGATCTCTTACAGAAAAAAATCTGTAAAAGAATTTCCAGCCATCAAATGACCATCGAATGAGCATCGAAGAATAAGCGAACATCATAACCCAAACTGAAACCCAATCCTGATCACTGGGTTTTCATAAGGCGAGTCGAGGGTTTCGTTGAGGTTGTATAATACGGTGATGGTGGTTGCGGCATTGCGCCCAATCCAGGCCCGGTAGCCACCCCCGATCAGGGCAGTGGGGTAAGTGACCCGCTGCAGGTTCCAGTCGGCGGTCTGCTGGTCGAAGACGTAACGCTCGTAACTCAACAGCAGAAACTCCGCATGGGCGAAGATATCCCTGAAAAGATAATACCTGGCAAAAGCGCTTCCACCGTAAATGTTGGTTTCGTAATCCGGGCCGTTGTTGTAATTGACCTTGTAATACTGGTAGGTAAGCCCGATGCCGGGGATGAAACGCTCGGTGACCCGGTAAGCAATGGTGGGGGAGACCTCCACCAGCGTGATAGTCCCGAATTGTGCCCCGATGCCGCCGCCGACCAGCCAGCGGCTATTCTGGTCATATTCCTGGGCCTGCAAGCCGCCAAAGCTGAGAAGGAGCAGCATGAAACCCGCTAAAACTGTTTTCCTGATAATGTCTTTACGCATGTTCCAATCATTCGTGTGTAATAGGCCCGTAAAGGTAATCGATTTTCCTTTACAATAATTCACCGGGCCAGGCGTAATACAAATGTATTGATTAATTTTGAGCCCTAATTCGAACTGAATGAAAGTATCCGGTTTTCTGTCGCTGTCAGCCATCATTGTCATACTTCACGCTTTTGTTGCTCGGTGCCTGCAAAAAAGACGAAATCAGCACCGACCCTGCTGCAAAGCTTTCCTTTTCCACCGACTCCATCGTTTTTGATACCGTCTTCACCACCGTGGGATCCATCACCAAACAACTCAAGGTGTATAACCGCAACAACAAAGCCCTGAAGTTTGATGTGATGGTGAACAATGGCAACAGCTCGAATTTCAGGATCAATGTGGATGGGATCCCGGGAACCAATATCAAGGATGTTGAGATCGCCCCCGACGACAGTACCTTTATTTTTATCAAGGTAACGGTGGATCCCACGGATGAGGATGCACCTTTCGTAATCTCGGATCATATTACCTTCAATTCCAATGGTAACACGCAGGAAGTGGAAATGGTAGCCTGGGGACAGAATGCTTATTACATCATCGCGGATACTTACACAGAAAATTTGCCTCCTTATCATAGATTGTTGCTCATGAAGCTTCTGATATTACCTGGGACAGCAATAAACCCTACTTGATCTATGGTGGTTATGCGGTGGTGAATTCTCAATGCAATATTGCGCATCGAGGACAGTTGCCAGATTACACTTTCACAATAACTCAGGCTTGTGGGTTTATAGTGAAGGAAGCACTCAAAGTGAATGGAACACGCAGAAAGGCCCGTCACTTTTGAGGGTGCACGACTGGATTTTGCCTACCGGGATGTGCCCGGGCAATGGGACCGCATCTGGATCAATGAGGGAGCCGTGGACAACGAGATACATCATGCCATTATCCGCAACGGTTTCATAGGTTTGCAACTGGAAACTTTAGAGCAAACCATGGGTAATAAGGTGATCATCACCAACACCATCATCGAGAACATGACGGGTATGGGGCTGTTTACCCGTCTTTATGACGTAAGCGCCGAGAACCTTGTCATCGACAATTGCGGCAATTACGGACTGGCCCTCACCATTGGCGGGAATTATGATTTCCGCCAGAGCACTTTTGCCAATTACTGGATCGGCAGCGTGCGGCAGACGCCCAACCTCTTTTTTAACAATTTTTATTTCGATCAGGATGAGGTGGCACACGCCTTTGACTTCAATGCTTATTTCGGTAATTGCATCATTTACGGCCGCAATGAAGAGGAATTTGATTTCGAGAAAGATGATGGTGCAGCCTTCAATTATATCTTTGATCACTGCCTGCTAAAAACAGAAAAGGAGATCACTGACCCGCAAGTTTACCTTGAATGTTTCAAAAACGAAGACCCTTTGTTTGCTGATCCTGCCATCTTCGATTTCCAGCTTGACACCCTTTCACCGGCCATCGACCGGGGCAAAATGGAGATCGCCCTGGAGATACCGGAGGACATCCTCGGCAACAGTCGCATTATGAGTCCGGACCTGGGAGCGTATGAGTTTGTGCCGGGCAGGTAGGTTTGCCTGGTAGTCCCGAAAAACCAGGAATCTTCGATATTCATTATTATTTGCCTTTTGTAAAAAGCAACCCTCGCAGGGCCTGCCACTTCCGTCTTCGGTCCTCCGTCTTCTCTCACCTCACCAAAACCACTGTCCCCGTCAGCGTATGGTTTTCCCCGCTTTGGCCCGGCTCCCGGTAATCAATGCGGTAAACATAGGTCCCGGCCATGGCGGGTTTGCCGTTAAGTTGGCCGTTCCAGCCTTCATACAGGTCATTGCTTTCAAAGATCATTTGTCCCCAGCGATTGAAAATAAGCAGGTGGTAATCCTGCACATAATCGTAAAGTGCGATGGGTTTGAAAATATCGTTCATGCCATCGCCGTTGGGAGTGAAGGCATTGGGCAGGAAAAGGGCCTCGCCGCTCCAGAGGATCTGCACGGTGTTGGTGCTGGTGCAGCCTTTGAAGGAAGTGACCTGCACGAAGTATTCTCCCGTGGAATCAATCAAAATGTACTCTGTGGTGGCGCCGGTGTTCCAACGGTAGCTTTGCTGGCCTGCTCCGGCATTGAGTTCGTATCCCGGTTCTACAAACAAGGTGTCGTAACCGGAAAAAGCGATGTTTGGTGCGGGCTTGACCGTGATCTGCAAAGCGGTCTCATCCTGGCAGTTCAGGGAATCGCTTACAATGAGGGTGTAAGTTCCGGCCTGGTTGAGCTGGATACCGGTGGGTATTGAAGAAACAGAAAATGACAAATATATTATTTGTGGATCAACTTCAAAATATGATTCTTATGTTGATCCATATATCCAGAAATTAAATAGTTGTTTAGAACCGGAATGGTGTAAATTACTTTCTTTTCCCGGAGATAATGATTATGGTGAAGATGTGAAACACGTTGAGGACAGTGGGTATGTATTATTAACCAGATATCTTGGTCATTATCATCTTGACAATAGAATACATCTTACTAAGTTTGATTATACAGGCCAAATTCAATGGCAGCATGTATATGCACAAAGCGATACACTGATTTTTGCTGAAGAAGGTTTGAACCTCACTATCCTGAATGCAAACCGATATTTAATATCAGGCTGGTGTTATTATCCTGATCCGGGAGAAACAGGTGGCTGGAAAAGACCTTTCCTGATCCTAACGGATAGTCTTGGAAATGATGTCTGGGAGTTGCCTGTTGTATTTGATGGATATTATCATGGTTATGCATTATCTTCCATCTTGCATAAAAACTACATTTATACTTGTGGGCAGCATATTGCCACTTCGGGAGGATATCCATGTATTGTTAAAACCACATTGGATGGCGATGAGATATATACTTCTGATATTTTAACCCAGGGAATCTATATTGGTGCATTGGGGACTATTGACCCTGTTAATGACAGCATGCTTTACGTTACCGGAGCATGGAGTTCGCAACCCGGATCAGATGAAACCTATACCGCTTTCATGAAAATCGATACACTTGGAAATCTTATCGATTCGATAATTTATATGAAATTAAGCAATAATATAAAATGGACTACCAAAACCTTTGACGGAAAATTTGTAAGCGTGGGTACGCATTATGATGGTAACTGGGATATGTATGCCTTTAAGATCAATGAAAACATAGAGTACGACAGCATTTATACCCAACCTTTTACTTACGACAGCCTTTGCCCGGATATTGTATCAGAAACATTTGATCTGGAGTGTGATATACTGGTGGATTTAGAGGAACTTTTCACCACCGCGGAAGGAAGCCACCTGAAAATTTACCCCAACCCGGCAAACGGGAAGATAACTGTTGAGTTACCTGAATACACAGTAAGCAGACAACAAACCAGAAGCTTTGAAATAAGCAAAGTACATTATGGTTTGCAAGAGCCTGCAGAGTTACTTGTGTATGATATATTCGGTCGTAAGGTAAAATACCTGCATCTTTCAAAAAACCAAACCCAAACGGAAATAGATGTAAGCCACTGGAAAAGTGGGATATATTTGATTGAGCTAAGAAGTGAGGGGAAGGTGTTGGATAAAGGGAAGTTTGTTGTGAATTAAGGTAGGTATAAAAAAGTAAGTAAAATGAATTGATTTTCGATTGTCAATGGTCGATTTTCGATTTTTGGCTGACATCATTATCTTTTGGAAAATTGAAATTGCTAAACCTGAGATTGATTTTATAGTCGCACACGTATCTGGCATCTGTCACTTTTATGATCATCTTCAAATCTATTTTAAAGGTTGGGATTACTTCTGCGTATTTGTTTTATTTTCCGGCAAGATCGGGCCCCTTGCCTAAAAACAGCAGAGCGGTTGGATTCCAAAGGGTCTAAGACCCGCCACCCGAAATGGAGAACTAATTTCCAAATGGAGAAGGCGGGTCTTAGGCCCTGGACGCATCCGCTTTATCTTAATCCTTTATGCAGCGGATTGACATACCAAAGGACTTGCCGTAATTACTCCTGTATACGCTTGCCGAGGAGAAGCTCATGCTCCTGTAATAAGCGCTGGATGTATAAGTTGGATGGCCGTAAGTCGACCACCACATGCCCTTTTCCCCCAATTGGACAAATGTGCCTCCCGTTCCCCTGAATCCGCCAGGCAGAGCTGTAAAGCCCGTTTCATTGGTAGCACCAGAATTTGGATTATTCCAGTGGGCCGTTCCGGCTTCCTTTAGTTTGCCACCTGCCACTGCCGTTCCTCCCAGATAATCCGTAAGGGCGGTCCATTCGTCATCATCCGGCACATGCCAGCCTGCCGGACACGGATTCTTTCCACCATTGACTGTTGTATTGGTTACGTACCAGTTGTAAAGAGCCCCATAGGGTTCCTTGTTGGCAATATCATTATCGTACCAGCAATATGCATCAGTGGTTAAAGTATCCCAAATGGAAGCAACTGTTTGCAAGGGGATCGGCGTCCCATCATTATAATGCGTTGTTTTCAGATTTTGCCCGAGCCAGCTTTGTGAACCGATCTCCACTATGGTGTATACGTTGCCATCAACATCTGTTACCGTATTTCCTCCTCCACCGGCATAAAAAATAATGCTGTCGATGTCACTGATGGCATATTTCACGACCATACCACTGATAAGATGGACATACATGCTGTCCTGCTGAGCGCTTGCCGGTCCTGCAATGAAAACCGACATCATGATAATGGTAATTATTTTTTTCATTTTATCTTGTATTAATTTTTAATAAACTTTTTCGTAATGATGAATTTATCGCTTTGCACACGACACATATAAAACCCTTTCGGAAGTGCCGCCAGCTTAACCTGCCAGCCCGGCATTTCATTTTCCGAAGACAGGTTTTCGCTGTGAACCAGCCTGCCATCGGTTGAGATAATCTCCAGTTTTATGGTTTTTGCATCAGGCATGTTGCAATATATGTACATTGATCCCGAAACAGGATTGGGATACAGCTTCATTTCCAAAATTTCTGAATGGAGCAGGGGAGGTATTCTCAGGGTTTCGTTAAAGCTCAGGTAACGAATACCGTTAAGCGGGTAATTATCACTTGTCCCATTTTGTAATTCCAACATTAGCTCACCCGAAGCAAAATACATTTTATTAAGACTGGCGATACCATAACTTGTTTGCTGGCCATTTTTTTCCAGGACATACAGGTTCTGAGCTTTCAGCTCCGATATTGATGAGAATAAAACAATTACCCCTGTCATTATGTAGGTAAAATTTCGCATATCAAATCCTCCTTATTGGATAATTAATTTACGTGTCATGCTGTTTCTTTCTGTTCTCAGTGCAACAAAATAGCAGCCATGATCCAGATCAGATACATCAATCCGGTTATTCCGGACCTTTTGCCTCAGAACCTCTCGCCCCTGCAGGTCATAGATTATGATCTCTCCGGCCGGGTATTTATCCACACCTGAAACACTGACATGGTTTTTAGCCGGGTTCGGAAAAAGGCTGACAAGCTCATTTTTAAAACTTTCAATTCCTGACGGGAAGTCATATTCGGCAAGATAATGCAAGGAAAACATACTTTCCTTATCCTTATCAAAAAGAAACTCAAAAATGGTCAGTACGGGCACTTTGATATTGGGTGCGTACCAATTGTAGCTGATATCCGTGAATTCACCCAGGTACAGCCAGGGTTCTCCGATATCAAACCTGTACCAGGAATGAATAACCGATGTGGTTTTCAGACGAAGCACATTGGAATAGGTTTCCACGGGTGTTGTAATGCTACCCCAGGCATCGGCCTCCACATAAACATGGCCAGAATCACGCATCACATAATAACCCATATCGACCGAATACATGAGCATTTCGGTATTAAAATCGAAATCATCACCATAATTCAGAGGGAATTGCAAATCAGTATAGTTGTTCAGGTAATTTGTAAAGCTGGTATTTCCGGCTTCATACCAACCCATGGCAAGCATTTCTCTGGAATTATTGTTCGATTTGTAATACTGGTAGGGTCCATCATCGGATTCAAAGAGTTTGATGGTGATGCTTGCACCTGCGGCACCCGCTGAATCAACGAAGGGAGTATTTGCCGGATCAACACAAATGGCTGGTTCCCCTGTGAAGAAAAACTCTCCGTCAATAACTTCAAAATCCCAAACCACGTTGCCGCCGGGTCCTCCCGGATCGATGTTGAATACTTCGTTATAACCATCGATGCGGTAGTAATCGCCAATGGCAAAGTTCAGGTTGTTGTTCAGCACTGGCTGTGCAAACATGCATTGCATACTGAGAAGCAACGCAAATAATGTAATTGTTTTTTTCATATGTTTTGGTTTTTGTGTTAATGATTGTCTTTTTTATGATTTTTGAAATAATCATATATCTTTTTTAAGGCTTCTTGTCTTACCCGTAATTTTTTCTTTTTATCAGACCATTGCTGCTTTTTTTCTTTCGCATTCTTCTTTTTGGAAATCCCGGATTTTTTATCCTTGTTTTTCATTTATTACTGATGATTTGTAAAAATACCATAACCCGAAGCGGTCTGTCATATAAAAGAGGGTTTAATAAGTTGCCGGGGCTGTTTCAAAAAGTAGCAACAAGGTGTAAATGGTTAATTGACGTGGGTTACGAAATATGCAACTGTTGGAGTTAGATATCGTTAGGTTGTTAACTTCCTCGGGTTTTCAGTATTTCTAAACTAATTTCCGTGATGAAGTTTTTTTAAATCAGGTTTAAGGAACAGATTAAAGTTTCATAAGATAAGGAGCAAGATTTTCATCAGACTTCAGCCCCAGTTTTTTTCTCAGCCGGTACCTTGTTGACTTGATACCGGCTTCTGATTTATAAGTTACGGCAGCAATTTCCTTGGTATTGATGTTGAGTTTTAAGAAGGCCGCAACCTTGATCTCGGTGGGTGTGAGGTCAGGGCACTTAAGCAGCAGTCTGTGAAAGAAATCACTGTGGATATTTTTGAATATCTTTTCAAATTCGTTCCATGAATTATCTCTGAGTTGTGCTTCAAGTCCGGCAACAATGCTGTTGATCTGATTGCCCACCTCTTCCGAAATATCATTCTGCTGACTGAAGCTTTCCAGTTTTTCGATGATGTCACCAATGGTTTCATTCATTCTCAACATTTCAAGGGCTTTTGAGGCCAACTCCCGGTTTTTACCCTCCAGTTGTTTTTCCAGTAACTGCTGTTCTTTATCTCTTAATTCGCTTTTTTGCTTGTGGATGGTTTTTTCCTGATCATAAATCTTCTTCCGTCTTTTCATGGCATTGGTTTTCATGCGGAAAAGAAATAACAATAGCAGGAGGAGGGCTGTCATGGCTATGATGGTTATTGTCAGGATTAGGTTATTCTTTACCTGGATTTCGTTCCTGCTCTTCCACAGCTTTATTTCGCTGTCTTTTTTACTGACCTGGAATTTCAATTCAAGTTCACGGATGAGCTTTTCTCGATTTGCTGCGGCCAGACTGTCCTTTAGGTGGCTGCTCAGATTATTGTAATTATAAGCCTCCTTAAAGTTACCATTGTATGCCATGATTGATGCAAGGGCGGTGTAAATATCACTCATAAGGCTGGGATTTTTTATACTACGTGCAATTGCAATCGCCGCAAAAGCATTATTCAGGGCGCTGTCGCTTTGGCCAAGAAAATTCATGGCTTCAGCCATTTTGTACATATTGATGCATATACCTGTTTCGTCATTAAGGGAGGAAAAAATGGCCCTGGAGTTTTCAAACATCTCTTTGGCTTCCCGGTAGTGACCTGTTTCCAGGAGTAGCTTGCCAATTGCATGACGTATACTGGCTACACCCCGTGCTTCATCCAGGGAGGATTTTATTTCAAGAACCTTTTCAAGATAATATATGGCCGAATCGTGCATGCCCCTTGATTCATAAACCATACCTATCCCTGCAAGATTTGTGGCTTCGCCTGAAAGATGGCCTGTTTCGATGTTCAATTCCAGTGCCTGCTTAAAATAATCCATGGCCAGTGTTGTTTCGGAACGGTGCAAATATATGCTGCCAAGGCTGTGGTAGCCGGTGGCCATCATTTCTTTATTGTTCGACATTTCGCTGAGTCTTACCATTTCCTGGAAATCACTCATGGCATTCAGTTGGTTGCCGTTGATGTTATGAATGGCCCCGATGGCAAAATGGTAATGGGCCAAACCTTCAAGATATCCGATCTCTTCAAGGATGGATCTTGCTTTTTCAAGGTAAGCGTAGGCCACCTCATATTCATCCTTGTAATAATAGGCCCTTCCCTGCCATAGCATGCTGCTTGCGATGCCCTTGCTGTAATTGAGTTCTGTTGAAAGTACAAGCGCTTCCTGCAGCAGCAGAAGTGCTTTTTCAAAGTTCTTGCTACAATAATTCCTGCCCAGGTCGATCAGCAAGTTTGCCCTGGCTGTGTCGGGTGGCATGGAGAGAAGCTTTTTTTCCTTTTCATCAAAGTCGTAGGAACAAAAAGGAAAGGCTTTTATGAAAAGAAAAACAGATATTATTATAAGAGCTGTTATTTTGTTCATATTAAAATTGCTGGTTGGATTAATTTGCTATTATCTCATTTTACACCTTCTCCCGGCATGAACCCGTTAGCAAATATAGCTATATTCTTAATATTAAATTAAATATAATTAATCAATTTATGGATAAAGTATTAGAACATTATTTGTAATGATTAATTTAATTGGTGGTTTGCTTTGCCCGGCCTGAATTTTTGGATATTGTGTATTGATCATTAGATATTAAAAACTAACTAAATGTAAAAAGTTTATTAATAATCAATATCCAACGTTCAATATCTAATATCCATTTTTGGGGAACTGTCGAAAGGGAGGGCCTCCTGGAGCCGGCTTTCACTCCCATCACCTCACCAAAACCACCGTCCCGGTCAGCGTATGGCTTTCCCCGTTTTGGCCCGGTTCCCGGTAATCAATACGGTAAACATAGGTACCGGCCATGGCGGGTTTGCCGTCGAGTTGGCCGTCCCAGCCTTTATACAGGTCATTGCTTTCGAAAATCATTTGCCCCCAGCGGTTGAAGATGAGCAGGTGGTAATCCTGCACGTAATCGTAGCGGGCGATGGGTTTGAAGATGTCGTTGAGGCCGTCGCCGTTGGGGGTGAAGGCATTGGGCAGGAAAAGGGCCTCGCCGCTCCAGAGGATTTGCACGATGTCGGTGCTGCTGCAGCCTTTGAAAGAAGTGACCTGCACGAAGTATTCTCCCGTGGAATCAATCAAAACATACTCTGTGGTAGCGCCGGTGTTCCAGAGGTAGCTTTGCTGGCCTGCCCCGGCATTGAGTTCGTATCCCGGTTCTACAAACAAGGTGTCGTAACCGGAAAAAGCGATGTTTGGTGCTGGGTTGACCGTGATCTGCAAACTGCTTTCATCCTGGCAGTTTAATGTGTCTGTTACCATTAAAGTGTAAGTTCCTGACTGGTTAAGCTGCAAGCCTGTTTGATATAAAATGCTGTCGTTGGAAGTGAAACCCTGCGGCCCTGACCAGGCATAGGTTTTTTCTCCGTTGCCACCCTGGATTGACGGGTCGATGAAAAGGGTATCTCCCTGGCAAAACTCCTGTGAGGAAAGGGCTTGTATTTTTGGGTTTTCATAAACCCTTAATTGTCCTGATTTGTACTGCACATTGATGGGGGCTCCATCCTGATCCAGGAAAACACTTACATTGGGCAGGGTGTCCCAGTTCAGGCCTGTGGCCCCGTCCTGCAAAGGGGTAAAGACCAGTTCGGTTAATGTGGTGTTTTCCGGGAGGGTTAAGGGGTTTTCTCCTTCCCATTCAAGGTAAATATCGCCCGTATGGGGGATGAGACTGGCAGAGAAGCCTTCTTGCAGTTCCGTGTTCAGGTTGATGTAGCCATCGTATTGCATGAGGCTGCTGTCGTAGTTGAGTTTTACCTGGAAACTTTGCACATCGTTAAAGTTATCCAGTAACAAGGGACTCACCACCACATCGCCCATGCAGGTGTTGCCGTCGCCGGCAATGGCTTCCAGTGGCGTGCTGAAGGTTCTTTGCAGGATGACTTCAAAAGTGGTATCACAGCCAAAATCATCTTTGACCACGCAAAGGTAGGTTCCGGCGCTCAGGCTTGTAAACAGGCCATTGTCCTGGAAGTTGTTGCCGCTGTCGATGGAATAATGAAGTTCTCCTTGCGGGATGCTGGCTTGCAACAAGATCTGCCCGTCCTGCATGTAATTGGTTTCGTTCTGGGTGGTTAAAGAAGTTAGCTCAGGACCGGCAATGTTTTGCAGGATAACAGGATTGCCTTCAAATGCACCTGAACAATCGTTTTCATCTTTTACCATCACATAATAACTTCCGGGAGAAAGGTTGTTGTAAAGCCCGCCGTTTTGCTGCCAGGTGTATCCACTGTCGATGCTGTAGGAGAGTTCTGTTCCGATTTGCGGGGCAAATATCTGCAGGCTTCCCTGGCCCTGGTTGCAATGATCATTTGAAACCAAGACCGAATCCACCGGCCTCATGCCGTCATCCTGCAAAGTAAAGCTTGCCAGGTTGTTGGTGCAGCCGTTGCCGTCTGTTACAACAAGGCTGTATGTTCCGGCGGCAAGGCTGTATGTATCCAGTGTATGGGCAACAATATTACCCGTTCATCATTGAGCCAGAAATGGAGTAAAGGTTCCGTACCGCTGACCTCAATGCCACTGATGGACCCATTTGAATACCCGCATCCTGGATAAATAATTTGCATATTGGCAGTGTCCAATTCTGTTTGTGGATATACATCGATTTGGATGCTATCCCTGCTTGCACAGCCATCTTTTATCACATTGACCCAGTACAACCCTGTGTCACTTACTATGATTTCAGGAATGTTTATTTGCCCCGCTACTCCAGTTGATCCAGTCATCGTGGCTGCAGTTGGGATTTAAGCGTGATAGAGAAATGCAGATCGCAAGAGGAATGGTATCATTGCTCCAAGCTCAGGTTCCGGGCAGGGGATAAATTATGCACTATGTTGAGTAGCGGTTCTTTGTAAACAGGTCGCTGTACAGCAGTGAACTCTACATTGTAGGTGCCCGGTGCTGAAAACAGATGAGAGTCGGATTGAAGAGCGTGGAAGTATCATTTGGGTGCATTCTGCAAAGTCATTAAAATTCCAGAATACTGAATCTATGCCGCTTGGTTTCCATGATAGCGAACTCAAAGTGGGCTGAGTCACCAGCACAATTATTTTCTGCTACTGAACTCCGGATCGCTCAAGTAGGATTGAAGGAATGGAGGGCAGACCGACCGTTGCCATTGATCCCTGCAAGGTAGACATTGCTTGTATCTGCCAAAATTGCATGCAACGCCTACAGTCGTTTGGGTCATGAATCACGCTGCAAGATAGTCGATCATGTTCTGCAGCATATATATAGTCTTGCCATCCGGACCGAGTTGCAGATCAGCAGGTATGGCTGTTTGATGTTTAAATGCTCAAATTCCGAATCTAAGTATTTGACTAGCGAGTCTCCTGCCAGTTAAGATCATATTGATAGATATTAACACCGCATCGATAACATATAGAACACATCATTGTTCAGGAGAAAACTCTGGTCCGGTGCAACATGACTCCGATGTTGGCTAATTATCGTATTTGAGTTATCATCGCTGACTATCACCGGTGTTCATCATCAAATTCCACCACTTCAAACATAGATTGTCGCCTGAACTTGCAAGTACACCTGCTGCTGCATACCATACTTCCATCTGGTGAGATATCTTCATGTGACCGGTAGATTCAAATTGCTGTATTTCCTGCATGGCTAACAACTGGAACAGTATCTAGGCCTTGTGCAAACTGATCAAATATGCAATTAAAAATTCGTTCGTAATAAATTATTATTCGCCCCATGAGACAATATCCAAATGTCGTTATCTAGTTATATTGTGATACACAGCACTCAAATGACCAATGCGGTTGACACCATTGAGATTAGATTCGATCTTTTGATTGTCCACCAACAGCTCCTCCCATTGCCGTTGTCAAGGTTCATGTCGATCAATGGAATACTGAAGGTTATTTACAACCTTGACATTCTGGATACCACTCGCAATTGAATAGATAGTATAGATTGTCATTCGTCCGGGTAAGGGATTAATGATTGCACCTTGTGATTGCTAGTGCTATCCGATAAACTGCTCCATTTAGCATCGACCTCATGGTTGTCTGTTCCATATAGTATAACCATCTGAATAAAACACTAAACTGTCCCAGTAGAATCTGAAGTACAGCCGCAGAGCCATAACCAACACTCATGGATACACCATGGCATCATTGGTTAATGCCACAGGTGGAGATCCTTCATTGAATGTCGACCGCTGCGTGATCCCAGCCGAAATACCAGGTATTGGCCTGCTTGCCCTGGGAGAAAGCAAATAGCTGAAATGCTTAACAAAAAAGCCAGCAAAACAAAGGCAAGACTTTTTGCCCCAATGCCTGAGCTATTTTGTAAATACGTGGGCTTCATTTTGTTTTTTTTGGTAAAGTTAGGAAATGGGATGGGGAAATGCAAGGGAAGGGGATTGTTGATTGTCGATGGTCGATTTTCGATATTCGATATTTACAGACACTTGGCGTCAGCCATTACCAGTCGCTATATTCCATTAAATATCGAATAACGAACACCGAATGTCGAATCATGAAGTTTGGGGAAAGCGAGAGAAACCTGGATATTCATTATTGCTAACGCACCAACACCACCGTCCCGGTCAACGTATAGCTGCGGTAGCTCCCGAAACCCGGAACCAATAAGCCTTCCAAAAACTTTTCCTTAAAGCCTTCTCCTTTTTCCTTAAAAACTCCTACCTTTGTCCCGTTACAGGTCAAGGGAATGCCGTGAGAGTCGGCAACAGTTCCCGCTGCTGTAAGTCCCCGGTCCGCAAGGATTGACGCGGCTTTTGAATGCAAACCACTGCCTCGCCTTAGGCGAGATGGGAAGGTGTCAAAAGCCGGGACAAGTCAGAAAACCTGCCCGTAACACATAGGTTTTGCAGCCTGCGGTGAACAGGATGCCAATCACTCGATGAACCTCCCGGACATCGTCTGCTGCAAAACCCGATCTGGCAAAAGGCAGGACGATGAAAAGAGCAAAAACACATGCAACATTATTTTATCTGTCATGGGTTGCGGCCCGGGCAATTGCATTTACATTCCTTTCACAGGTCTGCCCTTCATTTATTTACTTATTAATCAAAATCAAAAGATCATGAAAAAAATCAGCAGTATTCTTATGCTGTTCTTTTGCGTGTATACGGCGAATATACAGGCACAGATTGTTGAAGATACCACGAATTTTGAGGACCAGGGACTGGCACAGGATTCCTACTGGAATGGTTCGGACGAATCGGGTGGTTTTGTTTCAGGCGATTTCTTTTTCCCCAACGCCTACAATCCCGACTGGGGAAGCTGGAGCCGCTGGGCTTGTTCCAGCATGTCGGATGATACCACTGCCGGTTATTTGAATTTGTACAGTGCCATCACGGCTTCAGGCTTTGAACCGGAAAACAGCGGGGGATCAACTTACGGCCTGTGCAATGTCCCCATGGACTTCATGACCTCAGAAACCATACCCGTCAGCCTTCTTTTGCAGGGGAATGAAGCCAGCGAGGTGGCGGGCTTTTATGTGACCAATTCTACCTATGCCACTTTGTCTATGGAGCATGGGGATGATTTTGCAAAGAAATTCGGCGGAGAGAGCGGGGATGATCCCGACTGGTTCAAACTGAGCATATGGGCTTATTCCGAAGGTACGGAAACGGATACCCTTGAATTTTACCTGGCGGATTTCCGATTTGAAGATAATAATTTGGATTATATTGTGAAAGATTGGGAATGGGTGGAACTGAGTTCCCTGGGCCAGACAGACAGTCTGATGTTCAACCTGTCCTCCTCGGATGTAGGAGACTATGGCATGAATACTCCGGCCTATTTTTGTGTGGATCATATCATCACGAAGAAAGATGTATCCGGAATGAACGAACTTGCAGCCAATCCCGGTAGCTATCGGGACATGCAGATCCGGGCCTGGCCGAACCCTTCAAGCGGAGCCTTCAGAATCGGGATGCAGGCAGAGAAAGCTTTGTTGCAAGTACTGGATGTGAGAGGCAGGATTGTCTGCAAGAACAAGAATTATGAGGTAAATCAGCCGCTTGATCTTTCGGGCCTGCCAGCAGGTGTGTATTTGCTGAGGCTTGTAAGTGAGGAGGGTGTTGGAACCGGATTGCTTGTAAGGGAGTAGTGTGGAAGCTGGAAGTGCCCGACTTTCAATCGAGGATCCTCGTCCGCAGGACGGGATTAGAAGTTAGAAGTCCGGAGGACGGGATTGGAAAATGGACAATGTAATTTCTCATTTCAAGATCTTATGCCGGTGAGCGATTGTATCGCCACCCATCATCTAAGTAGTAATTTGGCAAGCGTTGCAAATGCGCGCCAGCAAAGGATGTTGATAAGTTATAAATGACCCGGATTGTTGCGTAGTGGGCAAGCTCTTTAAAAGAGGATTTAAAATTTTAATAAACAGGATAAAAACCCAAAAATCTATTGAAACAAACATACATTAACATCAGCAAACAATACATCCTGTTACTCGCGATGCTTCTGGTCTTCGCGGCTTCAATCCGTGGCCAGTACATCTCCGAAGTGCTGGAGTACAAGCCAGCTCCGGGCCAACACATCAACAATGAAAATTGGGGAATTCCTTCTTCTGCAAATTCTATCGTGGGCGGACTGGAAGGCAAACTGAGCCTGGGTGCTTTCGGCGGCTATGTGGTTTTCCGTTTTGATGGGCCTGTGGAGAATCATCCCGACAATCCTTTCGGGGTGGATTTCAGCATTTACGGTAATGCCATGGAAGGCCTTTCTGAAGCGGGCATTGTTTATGTTATGAAAGACGGGAACCAGAACGGACTGGCTGATGATACCTGGCATGAGCTGGCGGGCAGCGATCATTATTTCTCCACCTATTTGGAGGCTTATGAGGTACAGTTTGCCAATCCCCAGCAGCCGGTGGCTGCAGATGTGCCCTGGACGGATAACCTTGGCAGGAGCGGCCATATCTATGCCAACGAAACCCACACACAGCCTTATTACCCCTTGCATGATTCCTTTCCGGTGATCCCAAATGATCAGTACAGTTTGCAGGGCAATAGCATCTTCCAGCCTGTAGATACACTTTCGGGCATCGTCCGTTTTCCGCAAAGGGCTTTCGGTTATGCCGACAACAAGTCAAGGGGTTTGCCACCTTATACCCTACCCGATAATCCATACACCCACGAAACAGAGAATGGGGGAGGAGATGCCTTCGATATCAGCTGGGCCGTGGATGAAGAAGGCCATTATATTGAACTGGATGAAATCCATTTTGTTAAAGTACAGACGGCTTCCATGCAAAATGGTGGCTGGCTGGGAGAAGTCTCTACCGAGATCTCCGGCGCCATCGACATAACACCCGACCCCGGTTTACAGGGAACAGAAGACATGATCGTAATCCGCGATCTGCCCCTGGTGCTGGATACCAGCCAGTACCAGCTTGAAGTTATGATTTTTCACAATGGAAAACCCCTGGCGGGACAGGAAGTACTATTCACCGCCAGCCTGGCAGGGGCGGAAGTCACGGAGGATCATCTTCTCATCGTATCCGAATCGGGAAGCCTGGAGATCACCGCCCGCCTGGCCGAAGATCCGGATATCTTTACCACGGCTAAAACACTGGTTGACCTGTCCTCCGGAATTGGCGAACAGACAGTTTTTGAGCAGGAGCTTGTATATCCCAATCCTGCCATCGATCTGATCAAGCTAAGAACGGAAGAAAAAGCAGGGATAACAATTTACCCGCTTAATGGAATATCTGTTTTTCAGATCAGGAACTACCAGCCTGGGCAAAGCATCTCCCTTAGCCACTTGCCAGCAGGCTTATACATCATCCGCATACAGGGGGAGAATTTCCACAGAGTTGGAAAAATTATAAAGAAGTAATAAGATAAGACTAAAAGGCAAAAATTGAAAAGACGGAAGCACATACCGGCAAAATTATTTCCAACCTTAACAAAAGGGCTGCTTAAAGGCTTTGCCTTCTGCCGATTACTCCTGCCACTGCCACTGCTCCTGCCATTGCTCATCACCCCCAAACCTCCCGGTCCCAGGCCCTCACCGATTCTGTATTCCTTCTCAAGACCGTCGAGATCAGCTCCGGGCGATTCTTCAAAAAGGAAGAGGCCGGCATGAAACAAACCCGCGTCGACAGCCTCATTCTGATGGAAAAGGTCCATGCTTCCCTCTCGGAAGTGCTGGCGGAAAACACCAGCGTTTTTATCAAGGATCATGGGCGGGGCGCCCTGGCCTCGGCTTCTTTCCGGGGTACGGCGGCCAGTCATACCGAAGTGAACTGGAACGGCATCCGCCTGAATAGCCCCATGTCGGGCATGGTGGATTTTTCGCTGCTGCCTGTTTACCTCATCGACGGCCTGGAACTGAAACATGGTTCAGCCTCCATTGCAGAGCGGGGAGGGGGCCTGGGCGGTTCCATCAATATTGAGAACCGGATTGACTGGAAAGAGAAAAGAAATATCCGTTATATGCAGGGGATCGGCAGTTATCACACTTACGAGGAATTCCTGGATGTGAACCTGGGGAATGAAAGCTTCCGATCCAGAACACGGATCTATCATAATTACTCCAAAAATGATTACACATTCACCAACCGGAGGATCGGGGAAATCAATCCCGAAAGCGGAGAAATCATTTATCCCCTGGATACCAATCATCATGCGGGTTATAGACTTTATGGTGTTTTGCAGGAATTGTATTACCGGCCCCGTACGGGCGATGTCTTTTCATTGAAATGGTGGTACCAGAATGCGGAGCGCAGCATTCCCAGGGTCACCTCATTTGAAGGCCCGGATATGGATAATCTGAACCGGCAGCAGGATAGCGATCACCGTCTCCTCCTCGACTGGAAACATTATCACAAAAAGGGAAAAATTTATCTCCGCACGGCTTATACAAGGAAAGACCTGGATTACAGCCTGAAGAACCAGGTGCCCGGACTGGGCCTCATTCCCCTGGTCTACTCCGAAAGCAGGATGAACAGTTTTTTGAATGAAGCTTCCTATGATTATCGCCTGGACCAGGAACTCAAGCTCCAGATGAGCCTGGATGTGGAGCATTATGCGGTAAATACCAGGGATACGGTCAGTGGGGAAGGCTATGAAGAAAAACAATTGAGGATCTCCCTGCTGCTGGCCCTCTATAAAAGCATTGGGGAGCGTTTCAACCTGAGCTTCATGCTGCGTCAGAACTGGACGGACCTGGCGGATCATCAATTAACCCCATACCTGGGTTTTGATTACCGTTTGTTAAAAACGGAAATGCTAAAGCTGAAGGGGAACATTGCCCGCAATTACCATCAACCGGCCCTGAACGATCTTTACTGGCAACCGGGCGGCAATCCGGACCTGAAGGCCGAAAGCGGGATCAGTTATGAGCTGGGACTGGAATATGAGAAAGCCTTGGGCACGCATCAGTTGCAGGCAGAACTGACCGCATATTCTTCCGAGATAAAAAACTGGATCATGTGGATCCCTTCCTATAAAGGCTATTGGGAAGCCAGGAACATCAAAAAGGTGAGGGCGGATGGGGCAGAGTTCTCCTTTTCGCTTCAGGGAAAATTGTCGCAGTTCACCTACCGGCTGATGGGCAATTATGCCTATACAAGTTCTGTGAACGAAGGGAGCCCTTTAAGCTGGGGGGATGAATCAGCCGGGAAGCAATTGCCTTATGTGCCCCTGCATTCGGGAAATGTCCTGCTCAGCCTGGCTTGGAAAGGATATACCCTCAGCTGGCAGAATAATTCGTACAGCGAAAGGTTCACCACCAGCAGCAATGATGTTACACGCCGTGATTGGTTGTATCCTTATTATATGAACAGCATGGGCCTGGGAAAAGAGTTGGGCATTAAGAAAATGGATCTTTCGCTGAAGCTCAAGATATACAATTTGTTCAACGAAAGCTATCATTCCGTTCTGTACCGGCCCATGCCCGGCAGGAATTTTATGCTGATCCTTATGATAAAACTCTGATATGCTGAAAGGAAAAAGATTCATAGGATGGATATTGCTCCTGTTGCTGAGTTCCTGCATGCAGGATGAGGAATTGTGGAAAAGGCAGCACATTGCGGTTGATGATACAGACCGGGGCGTGTTTGTGATCAATGAAGGGAATTTTACCTACCAGAAGGCATCCCTTTCCTACTATGATATTGACAAAGAAAAAGTGTACAATGATGTCTTTTTCATTACCAATGCCCTGCCGCTGGGGGATGTGGCCCAGTCTATGATCATTCGAGACAGCCTGGGATACATCTGCGTGAACAATAGCGGGAAGATCTATGTCATCAACACCAACACCTTTGAATATGTTGGAAAGATCACCGGCCTGGGTTCTCCCCGCTATATGTACTTTATCAACGAGCAAAAAGCTTATGTGAGCGACCTTTATGCCCGGAGCATTTATATCATCAATCCCAAAGAACTGGAGATTACCGGGAGCATCAGCCTCAACAATCCCGGGTCGCCTGTACCCCGGCATAATGCTGAGCAGTTTGTAAACTATGGCCAATATGTTTTCACCAATGCCTGGAGCTTTGATGACCAGGTACTGGTGATCGATACGGAAAGCGACCAGCTTGTGGATTCCATCCGCGTGGGCATACAGCCCAACTCCATGGTCATGGACAGGAACAATTACTTGTGGGTGCTCTGTGACGGTGGACGGCCCGGGAATCCCTTCGGGCATGAAAAACCTGTCCTTATGCAGATCGATGCACAGAAGCGGGAAGTTGTCAATAGCATTTTCTTTAAACTGGAAGATAGCCCGACCGAACTTGTTACCAATGCCAGCCGGGATACCCTGTATTTCATCAATAAACATGCTTTCCGTCTGCCTGTGGAAGGATACAGTCAACCGGAGATATTTGTCGAAAGTCCTTATGCCGGCAACGCGGATGAAGGGTTTTACGGGATGGCAGTGGATCCCGTTACTTCCGAAATTTACATTTCTGATGGCATCGACATGGTACAGAACGGATACGTTTACCGTTACCACCCGAATGGAATAGCCATCGATACCTTTAAGGTAGGTATTATCCCCGGGGGATTTTGCTTCAGGGACAATTAAGCTATTTTTAAAGTCGATCGGAAAAGTTCATGATTCGATATTCTGCCTTCGATATTGGATATTTCAAGGGCTTTAGCAACTGGAAATGGTTTAAGCAAAGTGAATATCGAATATCCAACGAATGACCAATGACCAATGACCAATGACCAATGACCAATGACGAATAACGAATAACGAATAACCCCCAACCTTCTACCAAAAAACCACATACAACACCACCAAAATAATACCGATCACAAAAGCGCCGATATTGAAAACAGGCCCGGTTTTGAAAAGATCTTTTTTAAGAAGGATACCTTTTTCATTCTTACGTCCTTTACCTTCGATCTGGCTGATGAGCAGGATGATGCCGGCCACAATCAAAAAGGTATAGGCCATCTGGTTCATCCAGGGGATGTTTACGAACAAACCGTCCACGAAAGTACCGTCAGCCCAGCCATTGCTGCCCACCTTGAAATACATGGCCACCGGTATGGAAAGGATGGCGCCCCAGATGGCTGCATTATTGGTGGTTCTTTTCCAGAACAATCCCAGCATAAAAATGGCTAGGATACCCGGACTGACCAGCCCGGTGTATTCCTGAATATACTGGAAGGCCTGCTTGATATTGCCCAGCATGGGCGCGATGAAACAGGCGATGAGCAGGGCCACGATGGCTGTTGTACGGCCAATTGCCACGTTCTGTCTTTCCGTGGAATTTTTATTGATAAACGGTTTGTATATATCCATCGTGAAAATTGTGGCCGTGGAATTGAGCATGGAAGCCAGGGAAGAAACGATGGCTGCAGCCAGGGCCGCCAGCACCAGTCCTTTCAGACCCATGGGAATGAAGCGGTCGATCAGCCAGGGATAGGCCCTGTCGTTGTCGATCACGCCGGTATCTTTAAGGAAAGCCGGGTCTACGGTTCCCGCTGCTACAGTGCCGTCGGGACCTGCATTCAGCACGTATGCTATGATCCCCGGGATCACCACGAAAAAGGGAATGATGAGCTTTAGGAAACCGGCAAATATGATCCCGCGCTGGGATTCCTTCAGGCTTTTGGCTGCAAAGGTTCGCTGGATGATGTACTGGTTAAAGCCCCAGTAATAAAGGTTGGCCACCCACATGCCGCCCAGCAGGACTGATAATCCGGGCAGGTCCCACCAGGCATCATCCCCGTTTGGGGTGATGAGTTCGTTTTGCTGCAATACCATGGAGAATTTCCCGGGGACCTTTTCATATATGTATTCCAAACCTGCGATAATTCCCCCATCGGGTACCAGGGAGTCGAGGGCAATGAATGCCGTGATGAACCCACCGATCACCAGGATGGTTACCTGAACCACATCCGTCCAGGCCACCGAAGAAAGACCGCCCCAAAAGGAATATATGGCGGTGAACAAAGCCAGGCCAATGATGGCCGTGATGATCATGCTGCCGTCGCCGGTGCCCAGGATGGTATCGAGGGCTTTGGCACCCAGGTAAAGCACCGAGGTCAGGTTTACGAATACAAAGAGTGCGATCCAGAAGACCGCCAGGATGGATTTCAGGTTGGAGCCGTATCTTTTTTCCAGAAACTGCGGGATGGTATAGATCTTCTTCTCGAAGAAGATGGGCAGGAAAAATTTCCCAACAATGATGAGGGTGATGGCTGCCATCCATTCATAAGAAGCAATGCCCAGTCCGATGGCAAAACCCGATCCCGACATCCCGATAATCTGTTCGGCGGAGATGTTGGCGGCGATCAGCGAGGCCCCGATGGCCCACCAGGGCAGCGACTTGCCTGCCAGGAAATAATCCTGGGCCGTTCGTTCTTCTCCCTTCTTCTTGCGGGAGACCCACAATCCGATAGAAATGATCACAATAGCGTAAGTAATAAACACCAAATAATCCCAAAATCCAAACGTCTGGTTCATAAGCAACAAATTTGATTCAGTATCACAAACCTAAATATTTTATTCAAAAGCGAGATGGAAATAATGTTACAATTGAGCATCGCGCTTCGATTTTCGTAGTAAATGCTGATGAACATGACGACCGAAACCGCGTAGCGGTTTGATCAGGATTTCAGGTGGTATAATCACTGTTGTAATTTAATCCAGGCCTTACGGGCTTGAATGATATGTATTTTTTTACGTTTTCAATTGATACTAATAATTGGAAGCTTTGCCAGCGGATATTTTCGTAAATTTGTTCATCAAATTATCCGGGCATGAAAAAAACATTCATTTATCTATTGGCCTTGTTATCAGTCGCTTTGTTTTCCTGTGGAAGTCAAAACAACCCAACTGAAGACAAGAACCGGCAGATCATTAATCAGGATTTTGAAATGAAAATCAGCAAAGAAAAATTTGGCATGGTGGATGGGTATGAGGTGGATCTGTATACGCTTGAAAACATCTATGGTTTGCAGGTGAAGATCACCAATTTTGGCGGGATCATTACCGAGATCATCGTTCCCGACCGGGAAGGTAAGTTCGGGAATGTGGTACTGGGATTCGACAGCCTGCAGCCTTACCTTGATGAACACCCGTATTTTGGCGCCATCATCGGTCGCTATGCCAACCGGATCGCCGGCGGAAAGTTTACCTTGCTTGAAAAAGATTATTCCCTGGCGACCAACAATGGTCCCAATCACCTTCATGGGGGTATCAAAGGCTTTGACAAGGTGATCTGGGACGCACAGCCCATGGAGGAATCTTACCGGGTGGGACTGAAGCTGAGCTATGTGAGTCCCGATAGGGAAGAAGGATATCCCGGGAATCTTTTCGCCATTGTAACTTACTGGCTGAATGCTGAGAATGAACTCAAGATCGAATACGAAGCCCTCACGGATAAGCCCACTCCGGTCAACCTCACCAACCACACTTATTTTAATTTGAATTATGGGGCGGGTGACATCCTGGATCACCAGGTAATGATCAGGGCCGATCGCTTTACACCCGTTGATGATAATCTCATCCCGACAGGAGAATTGGCCAAGGTTGAAGGCACCCCTTTCGATTTCAGAACCATGAAAAAGATCGGAAAGGACATCGGATCCACCGGGGGAGGCTACGATCATAATTTCGTTCTGAACAACAAGGATTCGTTTTCCAAGGCTGCCGAAGTATATGATGCTGCCAGCGGCAGGCACCTGGAGGTCATCACCGATCAGCCCGGTCTGCAATTCTACACCGGTAACTTTTTGGATGGAAGCATTGTTGGAAGGGCCGATGTTGTATACAAAAAGAATTATGGTTTTTGTTTGGAAACCCAACATTTCCCGGATTCACCGAATCAGCCTGACTTTCCGAATACCATACTTTTTCCCGGTCAGAAATTCGTATCCACCACCATTTATCGATTTTCAACTTCAAAACAATGACAATGATGCAAAGGATATTTTATCTCATTCTATCAGTTTCATTTCTGATGGCGCTCTCTTGCAGCAATCCACCCAAATCGGCTGTTCCTAAAATTGCCGAGGTGGCCTCAAGTGATAAACTCTGGACAGGCCTGGCCATCAGCGAAGAAGGGCGTTTGTTCGTGAACTATCCCAAATGGTCGGAAGAGGCAGGGGTCTCAGTGGCTGAGATCATCAAAGGGGAGGCTGAACCTTATCCCAATGAAAGCATGAACAGGCGGATATCCGACTCCTCCACCATCAGTCGGTTTTCCTGTGTACAAAGTTTATATGCTGATCACCGGGGCCATTTATGGATACTGGATCCCGCCAACCCCTATTTTCAGGGTGTTGAACCCACAGGCCCCAGGCTTTACCGTGTGGACCTGCAAACCGATTCTGTTAGCAGGGTATATACATTTGAGAAAGGAACATACAGGGATAATTCCTATTTTAACGATGTTAGAATTGATTCTGCCGGAAAGCACGCTTATATAACAGATTCGGGTGATGGTGCCATCATCGTTCTGAACCTGCAAAGCGGGGGGGCTCGCAGGCTGCTCGACACACACCCTTCTACGGCTGCGGAAACAGATTATCTGGTCATCAACCACGACAGCCTTTCTATTGAAGTGGATTCGGATGGTATAGCCCTGAGCAGCGATGGTAAGCATCTTTATTATACCGCACTGTCGGGGCATAGCCTCTACAGCATACCAACCGCTGCCCTGCTTGATACAAACCTGACGGAAACCGAAACAGGCGCCAGGGTGAAAAAGGTTCAGGAAATCCTGGCAACAGACGGAATACTGTTCAATGAATATGGTACCCTCTTCCTGGGCGGATTGGAAAACAATGCCGTTTACACCCATCATCCTGCATCGGGATATTCTATGTTACTTTCCCATCCCGAAGTAAAGTGGGCAGACAGTTTTGCCAGGGATGCCAATGGCAGTATATATTTTACCACTTCCCAATTACATATACCGGAAGCCGAAAGGGGGAAATTTAAGATCTATAAGATCGTTTATCATTAACCAGAGCCTGAAAATTACAGAAGTATGAAGAAAATATTGTGTCTGATGGCGTTTGCAATGCCCTTGATTACTGTTTCCCAGGAATTGCCGGAAGATGTGTTCTATAAACATATGGAGGGCAATATCGACAAGACCCTCTATCTTTCCATGAACCTTATCAAAACCGGTGACAGTCTGTTTGGGAATTATTATCACTGGTACATAGAACACGAAGGAGCCGGCAAGCCTGAATACAGCGGTCCGCAGATACCCCTGACAGGAAAAATGATCAGTCCGACAGAGTTTGTATTGCATGAATTCGGCGAAAAGAATTCTTACTTTGAGGGGCTCTTTGTAAATGGCAGTCGCATGGAAGGCATCTGGAAGAATAAGCAAACCGGAAAAGAACTGCCATTTGAGATTTATGAGAAATACCCACGGGGCAGCATGGCATTTTCAGCACATAACAAAATTGCTGAAGAAGAGCTGGTGATCGAGGATCTTTCGCCAAAGGCAAGACTGGATCTTTTGTTGCTTAGCCCTGTCGACTTCCCCGTTTCAGCGGTCTCTGATTCTGTAAAGAAGATCATTTATGTTTTTTTTATTGATGACTACCGGCTTCGGGAAAATGCCGGACAGGTCCTGGAAAAAACTGTAGCTGACTTCTTCAGGCGTTACAGGGAATCCAACGAGGAGCTCCACCAGATGGGGCATGCATTTAACTGGGAAAAGATCACCAGTACGGATATTCTCTATAACGAGGATTATGTTCTTTCGCTCGGGCTGGTCAACTATGCTTTTACCGGCGGTGCCCATGGCCTGCAGGTGAGAAAATATTTTGTGTTTGACCTGACCAGTGGACAGAAATTGTCGCTGAATGATGTTTTTACCTCCGGTTATGAAAAAGATCTTGATTCACTACTGAACCGGAAACTGCGTATCAAATATGACATTCCGGATGAAACATCACTGGCTGCTTCCGGTTTTTTTATGGATACCATACCGGTTTCCAATAATTTTTACCTGAATAAGTCAGGGGTGAATTTTCATTACAATAGTTATGAGATCGCGCCTTATTCCTGGGGCCATGTTGAATTGCTGATACCATACAGGGAACTGGTTGGGATGTTGAAGGAAGACGGAGTCGTCAAGAGGATCAGGTAGTTCGGGCCATGAGCGTGTTCTGATGTGAATCCTGTTTTTTAACTAATTTTGCGATAGCCGAATAGCAAGCCTTAAAATGAATTTACTGGAAGTCATAATCAGGATATTGACCATTGTGGGTGCTCTGGGTTTTTTTCTTTACGGAATGAAGCTCATGAGCGAATCCCTGCAGAAAGTTGCAGGCAACCGCATGCGAAACATTTTATCCGTGATCACTTCCAGGCCTGCCAAGGGTGTTTTTACGGGATTCTTCGTTACGGCTGTGATACAGTCATCTTCGGCCACTACTGTTATGGTGGTGAGTTTTGTCAATGCGGGATTGTTGTCATTGGCCGAATCTGTCGGTGTCATCATGGGGGCCAACATCGGTACCACCATCACTCCCTGGCTGATCACCCTGCTGGGATTCGGGAAAACCTTCGATATTTACGTGGTATTGCTGCCACTGGTGGCTTTGAGTCTGCCGCTGTTCTTTTCCAGCAAATGGAGAAGGAAATCCTGGGCTGAGTTTATCCTGGGATTTGTGATCCTCTTTCTCGGGCTAAGCATGCTGAAGAGCAATGTACCGGCCTATGAACAGGGCACCTATTTTTTTGAGCAGTTTTCGGCCGGTGGAGATGCGTCATATCTGAATGTCCTGCTTTTTGTGGGGATCGGGCTGCTGCTTACCTTTATTTTCCAGTCCTCCAGCGCCACCATTGCACTTACATTCGTAATCGCGACAGAGGGCTGGGTTTCTTTTCCCTGGCTGCTGCCATGGTGCTTGGTGAAAACATAGGGACGACTTTCACAGCCATCATTGCATCACTTGTTGCCAATACCCCGGCTAAAAGAGCTGCTATGGCGCACCTGCTTTTTAACCTCATCGGGGTGGCCGGTGCACTTATCCTGTTCCGTCCATTCATCCTGGGGGTGGATTACCTGGTGATGCAAATTGATCATGTTTCAGCCTTTAACTCATATCTTACCATACCCCTGGCGCTATCTATCTTTCACACGGTATTCAACCTGGTCAATACCCTGATACTGATCAATTTTATCCCTTTCCTGATACTGCTGACCCGCAAAATTATCCCCGGCAGGGATGAGGATAAAGTGCCTTACCGCCTTAAATATATCGACAGCACTGTTCTTTCTACATCCGAACTATCTCTTTTACAGGCACGCAAAGAAGTAAAACACCTTGCGCTGAAGGCCAGGCAAATGTTTGATATCATTCCCATAATGTTGATGGAGAAAAGATCGAAAAAGTATGAGCAGCTTTATGAAATCATCAGCAAGAACGAAGAAATGGTGGATGAAATGGAGATCGAGATCGCCAAATATCTTACCAGTCTCTCCGATGGGAAACTCAGCGATAGGAGCAACCGCCAGGTCAGGGCCCTGTTAAAAATCATCGACGACCTGGAAAGCATTGGTGACCGGTGCAATTCCATGGCAGGAATCATTGACGCAAAGAATCAACAAAATGCTTATTTTACGCAGGATCTTCGAGATAACCTGAATGAGCTCTTTGCAGCAGTTGAGCATGCATTTGGGCTCATGCTGTCCAACCTGGAGGGGAGTCTCCACTTGATAAGGCTCCGGGAAGCCAAAGAAGCTGAGGAAAAGATAAATATGTTGCGCAACCGGATACGCGAAGAGCACATTTTGAATATCAACGCTGGTAAATATCCTTATCAAACAGGAACCTATTACAGTGAGCTTTTTACCCTTTCAGAAAAAATCGGGGACTATATTATCAATGTATCTGAAGCTCTGGCGGAGGTTGAAGGAAGAGATTAGAATTAAAAGAAATAAGGCCAGGTTTATTCCATATTTTATTATCCGGATTTGTTGAACACTGCTGCTATGATTATTGCAACAAGCCAAGCTGGCTCAGGTAAGACCAACCGCTGGCCCAGTTGTAAGCACCAAAAGCCCCTTTGTAATTTACGGGATCAAACCAGGGGTCGGGATATTCGGCCAGGTTTTCATAAACATTTCCTTTTGGGATGGGAGAAAACTCCATATCATCCATGCTGATACCAGGGTCGCTCACGGTGTTTCCCGCTCCGGTAAAATAAGCCTGGAATTGTTCTTGCTCTTCTGTGATATCTACCCCGGGCTCTGCTGCGATGGTAAAAATCCCCTGGGGGGTATCATCGGCCACCAGAAAAAAGATATTGTTCTTGACCTCCAGCCTGCCCTCCATATACTGCCGGTACGAATCATCCCGGTTAGGATTATATTCCATTTCAACTCCTTTTCCCTGTTTCAAAAAGATGGAGTTGGCGAATCTTCCGCCTGCATTGTCAAAAAAACTAATGAGGTGATCCTCGATATCATTGCCCCTACCGATGAATGTGGTATTGAAAATAGCAGGTATGGAGTAGGGCATTCCAACCACCGGATCCACGCCGCCGTCGGCCTCGATGAGTTTGTCTCCGATAGCGGGATCCTCAACAGTAAGCCAGAACTGGCCTTTGCCCCGGTATCCCATATCATAGTCAAAGGCATCATCTCCACAATAGGCAACAATGATGTGCTTGAGGTTGACGGTACCACCGAAAAACTCAATACCATCATCCGCATTGGATACGATCTCCACATGATCGATCGTCGTTCCGTTTCCAACACCCGCAAGTGTTAGTCCGTTGATCTCGTTTCCCGCCCCAATATTTGTGCCCCCATGCCGTATGGAGACATATTGCAGGATCCCTGAATTGTCCGTATCATCTTCACCTCCGTATAAGGCCCTGGGTTCATCAATGGAAATCCCTTCCACATGGGCCTCACCACCCTGGATGTTCAGTTTGGCGTTTCCCAGGATAATGACTCCGCCCCATAAGCCTTTGCTCAGGTAGGGAATGGAGCCTTCCAGGTCGTCGCCTTCTGCGGTGAAAATGATTGGTTTTTCAGCTGTTCCTTTGGCCAGGATCCTGCCTCCCCTGGCAACGATCAGGGCACTAGAGGCATTTCCCTGGCCAACCCTTGCCCGGATCACTGTGCCTGCTTCAATGGTGAGGGTCTGACCGTCATTGACAAAAACTTTTCCTTCAATCAGGTAGGATTTGTCCGAGGTCCAGCTTGTGGTTCCTGTTCCGGCGCCTCCATCGGAGATCACAACGGAATCTTCATCGATATAGTAATTACTATCGCGACAGGATGCAGCGATCATCACGATCAGCAGGTAAAGAAGAATGTTCGGGATAAATATCTTTTGTGTTTTCATTTTTTTGTTGTTAATCAACTTTATATTCAAAACTGAGATAAAGGTATGCTTCTTTGGAGGCATTTTGAGCCAGCGGATACCAGTCCTGGTAATTGAGGGCAATTTTTACCTGTTTGATCGGTTTGTACTGCAAACCGCCGATGATAGCGGTTCCGTCATCCACCAGATTCCACGGACGGTCATCAGCTTCAAGCTTATTGGATGTCAGGCGGTCATACCTGCCAAATAGCTGGAACTGATCATTGATAAAATAGGTAGCATAAGCTGAGAACCCGGTCTGGTCGCGCCCTTCAACATAAGCATCATTGTATTTTAAATTATATTCGGCACCGATGCTGAAGATGTTTTTGAATTTGTACCCCAAAAAGTTTGCCAGGACCGATTGCTTCAAACCTTTGGAAGTTTCATCATAGTAGATCCTGGCCACCAGGCCTGAAAGTGGTTTCACGGTCAGGCCGATCCCTCCTTTATAGGTATTGTCGGCCTGCAATTGATTGTAGCCTTCACCATTCATGATGGTAAAATCTGCGCTGATAAACTCATTGAACGCATAGGAGACACTCCCCCCGATATCTGCGCTGGGTCCGTAACGATGCTCATCCATAAAGGATTTATAAATATAGCGGTATCCCCAGAACTTTTCCTGTAAGTAGAATTGCCTCAGATCGATCAAACCAAAGCGGGCACTCAACTTTCCGTTCTTATAGAGCAGTGCGGCAGTCTTGAAATATGCATAACGCTTGATAAGCGAATAAGCCGATTTATCGTCAGGACTCCCAATATCCAGTTTTGCTTCGATGGAAAACTCTTTGCTCAGCTGGTATTCATATCCCAGGTAAACACGCTTGATCTCTATTGCTGAGTTGTCATTATCTTCAGTAATGGAAGTGTGAAAGTTGCTAAAGACCTTTAAGATCGGGGATCCATTTGGAGTAAACTGATTGTCAGTATTTTGCTGTGCTGACAACTGGCTTGTTGTTGAAAAGTAGCCTAAAATTATTGATAAAAAGACAATTTTTTTCATCCAAATAGTTTTGTGAAGCGTTATTTTTAAGCTCTTAATTTTGGCCGCAAGTTTAATTTGTTTTGTCAAATTTAACAATTTGGCCATTTAAAATTAACATTAAATTAATATTGGATGGAAGGTCATCCTATTCACAATACATAATATTGCGGACGAATATCACATAAAACCAAATGGAAAATATTTACTTAGTTCTTGTAGCGTTTTTGTTTATACTCGCTATCAGTGATCTCATGGTAGGTGTTAGTAATGATGCAGTTAACTTCCTGAACACTGCCATCGGATCGAAGGTTGCACCCCTCAAGGTAATCATGTTTATTGCTGCTCTCGGGATCATATTTGGTGCCACATTTTCAAGCGGTATGATGGAGGTGGCCCGGAAGGGGATTTTTCACCCGCAGTTTTTTTACTTTTCCGAGATCATTATTATTTTCCTGGCGGTAATGGTTACCGATGTATTGTTGCTTGACCTGTTCAATACTTTCGGAATGCCAACTTCCACAACAGTTTCGATCGTTTTTGAGTTGCTTGGCGCTGCCGTTGCCGTTGCAATGCTTAAAGCTCTCAGTAACCCTGAAACCATGGGTATTGGCGATTACATTAACTCAGGCAAGGCCCTTGCTATCATATCGGGTATCCTCCTTTCGGTGGTGGTGGCTTTTACAGTCGGGGCCATTGTACAGTATATAGCAAGACTTTTGTTTTCCTTCAATTATAAAAGAAACCTGAAGTATTTCGGCGCCATCTGGGGCGGGATCGCCATAACCGCCATCACCTATTTCATTCTGATCAAAGGCGCTAAAGGTGCGTCATTCATGTCGGACGACACCAAAGAGCTTATCAAGCAAAACAGCATGTTAATAATTGGGGTGAGTTTTGTTTTTTGGACCGTGATATTGCAACTCTTTACCTGGCTTACCAAAATGAATGTTCTGAAATTCATTGTGCTGGTTGGAACTTTCGCCCTGGCAATGGCATTTGCCGGTAACGACCTGGTGAATTTTATCGGGGTGCCCCTGGCAGGTTATGAATCTTTTAGATCTTTCATTGCCGATCCTGGTGCAGATCCCAATATGTACCTGATGACCAGCCTGACAGGGACAGTGAAAACACCCACTTTCTTTCTGTTGATTGCGGGCCTGATCATGGTGGTCACACTCTGGTTTTCAAAAAAATCCATGTCGGTTACCAAAACAGAGATCAACCTGGCGAGACAGAATGTGGGTTATGAACGTTTTGGTTCTTCCATGTTTGCCAGGTCGATGGTAAGGTTTTCCACCAATACTTCAAAATCACTGCGCAAATGGATGCCTGACTCCCTGGTGCGCAAGCTTGAAAAGCAATTTGATGCCACGGAATACAAAAAGCAGCAAAAAGCAATGGGTGAAAATGCACCCCATTTCGATCTGATCCGCGCATCGGTAAACCTGGTGGTGGCCAGTATCCTCATTGCTTTTGCCACATCCCTCAAGCTTCCTCTGTCAACAACATACGTTACTTTTATGGTTGCCATGGGAACCTCCCTTTCTGATCAGGCATGGGGACGCGAAAGCGCCGTCTACCGGATCACCGGTGTGATGAGCGTGATCGGAGGATGGTTCTTTACCGCTTTCAGTGCTTTTGCAGCAGCTTTCCTGCTTGCGCTCCTTTTCTCATGGGGTGGTTTTGTTGCCATCATCCTCATGATGCTGATTGCCCTGTTCATTGTGATCAAAACACATGGCCTGCACAAAAGAAGATCCATTGAGCAGCAGAAACAAGAAGAATACGAGATCATTAACCAGGAGAACATACTGCAAAAATCTGCCGACAATATCATTGAAACACTGAGTGGAATGACCGAGGTTTATAAAGAGACCATCGAAGCACTCGGCAAGGAAAGCCTGAAAAAGCTCAAAAAGGTCAATAAAAGATCCACAGATATCAGCAAGGACTCCAAGCGCCTGAAGGATAATATTCACAGGATCGTGGAAGAACTGCAGGAGGATATGGTGGAAACCGGCCATTATTATGTTCAGGTGCTTGACTACCTCCGGGAGATCGGTCATGCTACCAATTTCATCACCCAGCCGGCCCTTGAACACATCATGAATAATCATAAGGGCCTTACCGATAAGCAGGTAGATGAACTGAACAAAATCCATGCTGACCTGGCAATTTATTCATCAGAGGTGGGTAATATCATACGGAGCAAGGACTTCAGTAAAGTCGACAAGATTGGCAATGTACAGCAGGAGTTGCTCAAACTAATCGATAATTGTCGTAAAAACCAGATCAAGCGGATCAAGAAATCAGAAACAGGAACAAAGAACAGCATGCTGTACCTGAACATACTGCAGGAATCAAAGAATCTCGTGCTGTTCATCATGAACATGCTTAAATCTTACCGGGATTTTGTGATATACGATAACAAAATAAACGGGACAAGATCAGCGAAATAACCATCATATCTGGCGGCCAGACCGGCGTTGACCGTGCCGCCCTGGATTTTGCCATCGGGAAGTCATGGGATTGTGGTGGCTGGTGTCCGCTTGGCAGAAAGGCCGAAGATGGCAGGATCGCTCCCAAATATCCGCTCACAGAATCCGATTCTTCGGAATATGAATACAGGACAGAGCTCAATGTAAAGGACAGCGACGGAACCCTGCTTCTTTATCTGGAAACCCTTGATAAAGGATGCCAGTACACTTACAATATGGCTGTCACGCATCACAAACCGCACCTCCTGGTCAATATGCAGGATGAGCAAGGGTTTTTACAGATTCTCAACTGGATCAAAATGTACAATATCTCGGTACTGAATATTGCTGGCCCTCGCGAAAGCAGTTATCCGGGGATTTATGAAGAAACAAAAAAATACCTGCACAAGCTTTTTGTGTTTTGATTCTGATTAACTTTGCGATATCTAATTGATCATTCGATGAACGAAGATGAAACCTTAAGTAAAGCAAGAAGGATATTGCGGAACTTAAAAGAAGAGGTGCTGTACATCATTACAGAAACCGAAACCAATGAATACTGCAGCAACAGGCTTGCATTGCCCTGGCTGGAGGAAGATGCAGAGTATGCCATAAAGAAACTGGAGCTTCCGCCCGAAAAAGAAAAATTCTATCTGAAGAAAGTTTACCGGATACTGGGCGAATACTCCGAGGAGGTTCCGCAGTTAATAAGAAAACGAAAGTTGCTTAAAGATCAAGTTTAAGCATCCTGGTCTTGTTACTCAAATCTTTTTTAAAAGTTTGGCGATATGCAGGAAATCCTGATAACAATTGCAGGAATTTTCCCTGCATGTTTTCATTGATCTCGAAAAAAATACTGCCATTCTTTTTCAGAAACTTTTCCGCCATCTCCAGGATGGCCCTGTAATACAAAAGAGGATCTTCATCTTTTACAAATAAGGCTTCGGCAGGCTCAAAATCAAGCACATTGTCATGCATCATTTCTTTTTCAGATTCCCGCACATACGGAGGATTGCTTACGATAATATCAAATGCAGCCGGAAAAGCATGGGGCAGGTTGAATTCGAAAAGGTCTGCCTTTTCGATGACCACCCCGCTCTGGTTAAGCCTGCTGTTCTCGCGTGCAATAGCAATTGCCTTTTCGCTGTTGTCGATGGCAAAAACTTTTGCATTGCTGAGCTTTCTGTCAAGTGCAATGGCAATGCAGGCGCTGCCGGTACCGATGTCAAGGATGTTCAGGCTTTCATTGCGTTTGACATTTACCTCAACGACCCACTGTACCAGTTCTTCCGTTTCAGGCCTGGGTATCAGCACCCCCGGTTCCACCATGATCCTGAGATCCAGGAAAGTGGTTTCGCCGATGATGTATTGCAGGGGGATATGCTTTTTCAGTTTTACAACCGATTTGTGGATATTAAGGATTTCCGACTCGCTGAGCCTTTCACCGGCATCGCTCAGTATCTTCACCCTGCTGAAGTCCAGCTGGTATTCAAACAATAAAAAAAGCATACTCCGGGCTTCCATCCCGCCATAAATTTCCCCGAGCACCCCCAGGTAATAACTGAAAACATCTCCGAGCCGGTTTGAAGCAAACTCCATACAGGGTTACAAAATTTAATTGTAAATTTGAAATGAATATATCCCATAAAAGTACAACATATATGAAAGGTGATGTTTTAATTATCAAGGATGTTCACAGAAAGGCTGCCAGGCAGTGTATCCCGTTCTTGTTGCCGGACATCAGGCAGTCGGAAGATAAATTCATGATCAGTGTGGCCGGGGAGTCAGGTGCAGGGAAATGCCGAGATCGCTGCTTCAATTGCTGAAGAACTTGAAAAGGAAGGCCTGAAGACTTTTGTCTTTCAACAGGATGATTACTTTGTGCTGCCCCCGAAAACGAATGCCGAAAAAAGAAAAGAAGATATTAGCTGGGTGGGCACCAGGGAGGTGAAGATCGATCTGCTTGACACTGAGCTACAGGATATCAAAGAGGGTAATTTCAGAATTGAAAAACCGCTGGTAATCTTCCAGGAGGACAAGATCAGTTCGGAAGTGGTTGAACTTGAAAAATATGATGTATTTATTGCTGAAGGCACTTACACAACACTGCTTAACAAAGTGGACTGCAGAATCTTTATCGACCGGAATTACCATGATACCAAAGCTTCCCGTCTTGAAAGAAACCGGGAAAAGCAGGATGAATTTCTTGAAAAGATCCTGAAAATCGAACATGATATTATCTTTGGACACAGGGAATTTGCTGATATCATCATAAATAAAAACTTCGAGGCACAAAAAGTAAATTGATATGACAAGGAAAATCAAGAGCATTGCAATGCTCAGTACCCACGGGTATTTTGACCCGGTACCGGTACTGGGCAGAACAGACACCGGCGGACAGGTTGTGTATGTTTTGGAACTGGCGAAAGCTTTGTCGAGGGTGGGCGTCAGGGTAGATATTTATACGCGTTGGTTCGACAGGGAAAAACCGCAGAAAGATCCGGTTCCGGCTTATCCGGATGTAAATGTGATCAGGATCAAAGCCGGGCCCTGGGAATTTATACCTAAAGAGCGTATATATAATGTATTGCCTGAGCTTTCCGAAAACATGGTCGAATACATCCGGAAGAACAAGCTGGATTATGACTTGTTTCACGGGCATTATATCGATGCAGGAATCGTTGGGCTCAACGTGGCCGGGCCATTGAAAAAACCTTCCTTTTTTACTGCTCATTCACTCGGTGCCTGGAAAAAGGACCAGATGGGCGGCGATGAAATGGAGATGGAGGAGAAATTTAATTTCAAATACAGGATCGCTGAAGAACTTCGGGTATTCAAGAATGTGAATGCCCAGTCGGTTACTTCTATTGTGCAGCTCGAAAAGATCCACGAACTGTATGATTTCTTTGCAGAGAATATAGAAATCATCCCGCCCGGTGTGGATGTCCACCACTTCAAGCCCCTCAGCCGCGGTGAAGACCCGATTCCGGTAAAATTGCCCAAAAAATATATCTATTGTATCAGCCGCATTGATACCAACAAAGGACATGATTTTCTTTTGCGGGCCTTTGATATTGTGCGGAAAAAAGTAAAAGATGTTGACCTGGTCATCGGGGGTGGTTCGCCCAATCCCAAGGAACGTGAAAAGGGTGTTTTCAAGATGATGCAAGATATCATTGATGAGCGTGGGATGACAGGACCGGGTGCATATTCTCGGCTATGTGCCCGATGAAATGATGGCCCCTTATTACCGGCATGCTCAGTTGTTTGTGCTGCCTTCGCTCTTTGAACCCTTTGGAATGACCACCCAGGAAGCCATGGCCTGTGGGACACCGGTTGTCGCTTCAAAATACGGCGGTATCAGGAACTTTATCCGTAACCGTGTGGATGGTATGCTGGTGGATCCTTCCGATGCCGAAGAGTTTGCGGGGGTTCTGGTAGAGATACTGGAAAAAGATGAATTGCGCAAAACCCTTGGCAAAGAGGGCTATGATACCGTGCAAAGGGAATTTAGCTGGGAAGCCATTGCTGAGAAATTTATGAAATTCTATCAGGATTATTTGTAGAAAGGCAGGCATTGGTGAAAACAAGCAAGGTTTATCTGGTGAGCGGGGGCAAAGCATCCGGGAAAACAAAAAGTATCAAAAAAATCATTTATTTACTCAGGCAAAGAGGACTGAATCCAGGGGGTATCTATTCCGAAGGTTTCTGGGAAAACGGGGAACGTTCGCATTATGAAGTTGTTGGGGTGGCCCGCGAGGAAAGGGCACTTTTGTGCAGCAGCCGCGTAAAACCTTCCTGGTTCGGGGCAGGGAAGTATTTTTTTAACCCGGAGGGTGTCAGGCTGGGTAGCGAAATACTGATGAAAAACTGCGGCGAACATGATTTGTTGCTTATTGATGAAGTGGGCAGGCTGGAAACAAAAAAAATGCTATGGTATGATGCGATCCAAAAGCTGCTTGCAAATAATCAAGCCATGATCTGGGCGGTGAGGGACGAATTCACCGGCCTGGTCACCAGGTTTTTTGGGCTTGACGATGCTGTAAACTTCTCCATCAAAAAGTATACTCCTGAAGCAATTTGTGATTTTGTTGTTGACGATATTCAGAAGAACTTATGATCTACCTGCTGGCATCCATCCTGCTTTCAACCTCCATTTTTGTAACATTCAAATTATTTGATCGTTTTGGCATCAGCAACAACCAGGCAATTACAACCAATTATCTGGTGGGTGCCATACTTGGTTTTTCGGTTCATATCGGCAGCTATGATTTCAGCCGCCTGCTGTTTGAACCCTGGTTTTTTATGGCCGTTATTGAAGGGTTTTTATTCATTGCTGTTTTTCACCTTTTTGCTCAATCCTCACAAAAGGCTGGAGTTGCCGTAACGGCAGTGGCCAGCAAGATGTCGGTTATTATTCCGGTTGTGCTGGGTATCATCCTGTACAAGGAGAGTGCCTCCGTTCTCAAAATATTAGGCATAATAACAGCATTGCTGGCCTTTTACCTAACGTTTAAACGGAACCGTATGTCGGTTACCTACAAACGCTTCGCTCTTCTGCCGCTACTGCTATTCCTGGGCAACGGAGCGGTCGATTCGGTTTTGAAGTACGCCGAACATCATTATATAGGGGAACAAACCGGCCTGTTTCTGTCCACCGTTTTCCTGGTTGCCCTGCTCACAGGGATCATAATGAGTATTTTTAATGTTACTCAGGGGCGTACACAATTGAAATTGAAGAATATCGCAGGGGGAAGCCTGCTGGGAATTTTCAATTATTCAACCACTTATTTTATCCTGCTGGCCATGGCATATATGGAAAGCAGCGTTCTCTACCCCATTTTCAACGCGGGCATTATTTCCCTTTCTGCCATCGTAGGCTTCCTGGTCTTTTCTGAAAAGATCCGGACGGTAAACCTGGTGGGGATCATACTTTCCATCATTGCGATTTTTGTCATATCCTTTGCATAAACTACCTTTACATTTTAATAACAAAAAGATGTTGGATTTTGACCCAGCCGGAGAAAGACACATATAAAACCATCAGCCGAAAAGCAGAGGGCTTATACAAGGAAAAGGGGAGTAAGTTCATAGCCCTTGCGCTGCCAGTTGAATCGGAGGAGGATGTGAAGTTGCGGATGGATGAACTGAAAAAGGAATACCACGATGCCCGGCACCACTGTTATGCTTTTTGTATCGGAAAGGATTATTCCTTCTATCGTTTCGGGGATGATGGTGAGCCCTCAGGAACCGCAGGCCGTCCCATATACAACCAGATCCTTTCCTATGAGGTAACCAATACTCTGGTGGTGGTGATCCGTTATTTCGGTGGGACCAAGCTGGGTGCAAGCGGTCTGGTGAATGCATACAAAACCGCTGCCCGTGATGCCCTGGCTTCAGCATACATCGTGAAAAAATACATCATGGATTATTTTGAGATATTGTATGATTACGCGCAAACCAATGATGTTATGAAGCTGGTCAGTGATGAGGCCATTAATATAATAAGTCAGGATTTTGAGATCAAATGCAAAATGGGCATATCTGTCAGAAAAAGTGAATCCGGAAGGATAGTGAATAAAATGGAAAAGAATAATAAATTAGTAATTAATTATTTAAAGACAAATTGAAAGCATTGCAGCGAATCCGGTAATTAAATACTGTTTTATCCTTCTTAGATACGATAAAAAAAATAAAAAATCAATACCAAAAAAATTTTTTTTTTCACTTTTTTAGCCCCATATTTGTTTAAAGATTCGATGCTCCAATCAGTACCAAAGATGATTTAAATCGAACTATAAACTACTGGCATTCAACTATATATTGGTACATGTATTTGTAAGTAATTTAAAAACAATTAGTTGCGGATGAAAAAAAATCATATTGCAGTCTGGGAGAATTGTCTGAAAATAATAAAGGATAACGTACATTACCAAAGCTTTAAAACCTGGTTCGAGCCGATCAGTCCTGTTAAACTGGACAACAATGTTCTGACTATTCAGGTGCCGAGCCAGTTTTTTTATGAATGGCTGGAGGAACATTACATCAACCTGCTTAAAAAAACCATCAAAAAGGAGCTTGGGATGGAGGGGCGGCTCGAATACAGCATCATCATGGACAACAGCATTGATGACAAAAGCCCCTACACCATTAATGTACCGACTGCAAACAAAAGAGCCATCAAGAATCCATCCGTAACGATGCCCATCGACCTGAACAAAGGTCAGTCAAAAGATATACCCAATCCTTTTATCATTCCCGGGCTCAAGAAACTGAAGGTACAGTCGCAGCTGGTCGATTCTTATTCATTCGAAAATTTTATTGAGGGCGATTGCAACCGACTTGCCCGATCGGCTGGTTATGCTGTTTCTGAAAATCCCGGAAAGACCGCTTTCAACCCACTCCTTATTTACAGTGATGTGGGGCTTGGTAAAACCCACCTTGTACATGCCATTGGCATACAGGCCAAGAATAATTTCCCGGATATTACGGTACTTTATGTTTCTACGGAACAGTTTATTGCCCAGTACATAGAGTCTGTCAGAAATAACAACCAGAACGATTTTGTACATTTTTACCAGATGATCGATCTGCTGATCGTTGACGACATTCAATTCCTGAGTGGTAAGGAAAAGACCCAGGATGTATTTTTCCACATATTCAATCATTTGCACCAGAAAGGGAAACAGATCGTGATCACTTCCGATAAGCCCCCGGTTGAAATGAAGGGCGTGGAGCCACGTCTGCTTTCAAGATTTAAATGGGGCCTGGCGGCCGATCTTCAGGTACCCGACCTGGAAACCCGGATCGCCATACTGCAAAAGAGATTATATAGCGATGGAATTGAAATGCCCAAGGATGTGATTGAATACCTGGCATACAGCATCACAACCAACATACGGGAACTTGAAGGGGCTTTGATCTCAATCCTTGCACAGAGTTCCCTCAACAAAAAACCCATTACCATCGAGCTGGCAAAGCAGATGATTGATAAGTTTGTTAAAAACACCACGCGCGAGATCTCCATTGATTATATACAAAAAGTTGTTTGTGATTATTTTGATCTGCCACTGGATGTGATCAATTCCAAGACGAGAAAACGGGAGATCGTCCAGGCCCGGCAGCTCTCAATGTTCTTTGCCAAAAAACATACAAAGGCTTCGTTGGCTACTATCGGCCTGCACTGTGGCAATAAGGACCATGCCACTGTTTTGCATGCGTGCAGGACCGTGAATAATTTAATTGATACCGATAAGCAATTCAGATCTTACGTGGAAGAGCTTGATAAAAAGATCAAACTTTAAGCGGAGCTGTAATTTGAGAATCTGAAAAAATTTATTTATCTTTATAATGCTCGCAGCCGGTCTCGACGGCCGGAGGAGAATAACTACTAAAATCAATTGCTATGATGAAGATATTATTTGTTTGCCTCGGAAATATATGCCGTTCGCCCATGGCGGAAGGTATTCTGAAAAAGAAACTGGAACTAAAAAACATCAATGCAGAAGTGGAATCAGCAGGATTTGAGTCTTTTCATATCAATGAACCACCGGATAAGCTTGCGGTTAAGGTTGCCAAAAAAAATGGGATTGATATTTCCAACTCAACCAGCAGGCTGTTTACCACTGATGACTTTGACAAGTTCGATCGGATTTTTATCATGGAATCAGCCAACAACCGGGATATAAAATATTTTACCAGGAATGAGGATGACCTCAAAAAGGTTAAATACCTCACCAGCGTGTTACATGGCAGAAATGAAGCGGTTCCGGATCCATATTCCGGTGATGAAAAAGGCTTCGAAAAAACCTTCAGAATTCTGGATGAAGCCTGCACAAAGATCGTTGAAAAACTAGAGAATAACGAAGAAATTTGATTTGAATACCCAGATTGACTTTCCGGTTCCATCAGCAGCCGACATCCGGCAGGCTGCCGGGCGGATCAAAGCCCATGTCCATCAAACCCCTGTCCTTCAGTCGCGGCAATTGAACGAGATGTTCGGGCTTAAAATGCTATTCAAATGCGAGAATTTTCAGAAAGCAGGGGCTTTTAAATCCCGTGGAGCGGTAAATGCCGTTTTTTCATTGAAAGAGAAAGACCTTGAAAAAGGTGTCTGTACCCATTCTTCGGGAAACCATGCACAGGCACTGGCCAGGGCAGCGGCCCTCAGAAATTGCAGGGCATATATCGTGATGCCTGAAACCAGTCCGAAGGTAAAGGTTGATGCCGTGCGCCAGTATGGCGGTACAATCAGTTTCTGTGAACCCAACCTGGCTGCCAGAGAATCGAAATTAAAGGAAATTCAGGAAAAAACGGGAGCCATCGAAATTCACCCCTATAACAATCTGAGCATCATCGCGGCTCAGGCAACAGCGGCTCTGGAAGTTTTTTCGCAGTGTCCTCAGCCTGACGTCATCATGGCTCCGGTGGGCGGTGGAGGCCTTTTGTCGGGAACTGCTCTGGCGACACATTATTTTAGCAGTACCACCAGGGTGATGGCAGCGGAGCCGGCAGGCGCTGATGATGCTTACCGTTCTTTTCACCAGCGAAAATTCATCCCCTCCCGCGACCCGAAAACCATTGCCGATGGCCTGCTAACCTCATTGGGCAGCTTCACTTTTCCGGTCATCCTTGAGTATGTTGATGATATTCACCGGGTGCAGGAAGATAGCATTATCAGTGCCATGAAATTGATCTGGGAAAGGATGAAGATTGTTATTGAACCTTCATCTGCCGTGGTGCTTGCGGCAATCATGGAAAATCCTGAAATATTCCGGGGCAAAACAGTGGCCATGATCCTCTCGGGCGGGAACATCGATCTGAATAAAATACCCTGGGTATGAAAAGCAAAGGAAAACTTTTTCTCATCCCTTCCTCGCTGGGTTCCACAGAAACAGACCATATTTTACCAAAGGGCAACCTGCCCCTCATGGAGGAAATTTCCATTTTTATTGTCGAGAATGTCCGGACTGCCAGGCGTTTTCTGCGAAGTGCTGGTTATAATAAGGATTTTGATGAGGTGCAGTTTTATGTACTCGACAAAAGAACCCAAGCACAGGAGATGCATAACTTCCTCCAGCACATTGATAAGCAAAACATCGGCCTGCTGTCGGAAGCAGGGCTTCCCTGCATTGCAGACCCGGGTGCCCGGATCGTGCGCATCGCCCACAACAAGGGCATTGAAGTGCTTCCTCTGGTCGGGCCTTCTTCCATCATGCTGGCCCTGATGGCCTCCGGTTTTAATGGCCAGCAGTTCGCATTTCACGGATACCTGCCTATACGGCAAAGTGAAAGGGAAAAGAAAATCGCTGAGATTGAAGGGAATATTTACCGGGATGAACAGACACAGATCTTTATTGAAACACCCTATCGCAACATGCAAATGCTAAGCTCACTGCTGAAAGTATGTAAGGGGAGTACCTGGCTATGCATTGCCTGGGATCTGACACTCCCTTCACAAAGAGTGATCTCCAGACCCATTGAAAATTGGAGCGCTTCGGAATTCGATCTGCATAAAAAGCCAGCTGTATTCCTGCTCTATAAATAAATTCAACTAGATTTGTAATGATTTCCTCTTGGGATCGTCTCACTTAAAAAAACACCTGTATTGAAAGAATTTATATTGCAAACCCGGGATCTTACGAAAAAATACGGCCACCTTACAGCTGTCGACAATTTGAATTTGACTGTTCCCAGGGCCTCCATCTTCGGAATCCTTGGCCCCAACGGCAGTGGAAAAACCACCACCCTTGGGATGCTCATGGATATAACCCGGCCGACAGGCGGTTCCTTCACCTGGTTCAACAGCAAACCATCGGGTGAGATCAGGAAAAATATCGGGGCCATCATCGAAACACCAAACTTCTACCCATACCTGAGTGCCTGGCAAAACCTGAAGATCATTTGCGATATCAAGGGGCAGGCTTATGATGAGATTGATGATAAACTTGAACTTACCGAACTGATTGCCAGGAAGAACAGCCGTTTTAGAACATTTTCGCTTGGCATGAAACAGCGGCTTGCCATTGCTGCGGCCATGATCGGGAATCCCAAAGTGCTGATCCTCGACGAGCCGACCAACGGACTGGATCCCAAAGGTATTGCCGAGATCAGGAGGATCATCCTGGACATAGCACAGAAGGGAATTAGCATCTTGCTGGCAAGTCATTTGCTGGACGAGGTACAGAAGGTTTGCACCCATGTGGCAATACTCGATCACGGAAAAATGCTCAGCCAGGGTCCTGTGGAAACAGTATTGAGTGAAAACCCGCTCATCGAGCTGAAAGCATTAGATATGCCAAAGCTGAAAACAATCCTGGGACAAATGGAATGGGTGTTGCAATATAAAGAAGAAGCGGGGCTCTTGCTGGTGAGCGTTAAAGACCAGATGAAGGAAGAGGATGTGAACCGTTTGCTTGCAGAAAAAGGAATTTACCTGCAACACCTGGCCTTTAGAAAGAAATCACTTGAAAATTATTTTCTTGAAACACTGGAAGCCAATGTTAAGACTGATTAAAATTGAATGGCAAAAAATTTATGCCTACCGGACCTTCTGGGTGTATATGATCATATTTTTTGCAATTACCGGACTGGTGCTGGCAGGTGTTGAAGGATTCCTGAATGCTATTACCGAGAATTCACAGAAGGAATCTGATGTGCCAATCCCGGAATTCTCCGTTTATACTTTTCCGCATATATGGCATAACCTGGTCTTCCTGGCTTCGTTTCTGAAGATCATCCCTGCCTTGCTCCTGATCATACTGCTTACCAACGAGTACAGTTTTTTAACCGTGCGGCAGAACATTATCTGCGGCATCAGCCGCAATGAGTTTGTGCTGGGAAAGGTATTGCTGGCGGCCCTTTTGAGCCTGGCGATCGTTTTGTTCATCCTGATAAACGGACTGATACTCGGTTTGATTGACAGCAAAGAGCCCGGTCTTGGCGAAATAAGCGGAAAAATGATCTTCCTGTTCACATTTGCCTGGGAGCTCATGGTCTATTTCCTCTTTGCCATTCTGATTGGATTGCTGATCAAAAAATCCGGCTTCGCCATCGGCTTTCTGCTGGTTTATACCTTTGTTATTGAGCCGTACCTGGAGTATCAGCTGCCCGGAAACTGGGACCGGATTTTACCCCTCAATGCGGTTTCCAATCTCATCGATGTTCCGAATACTTCGCTGATGCAGTTGTTCGGGATCAACTTTCGCTCCTATATTGCCTGGGAGGATTTTCTGGTAAGCCTGATCTATGCTGCTTTCTTTCTTTCTGCCAGCCTTTTTATCTTCAGGAAAAGTGATGTGTAATTTTTTTGCTACAGTTTGAAACTTTTTTCGAAAATTATTTAAATTTGATCTAAACAAGGATTTATTGAACAATTTGAATATTTTTGTATTCATTACAGAAACTCCTCTTAATGAAGAAAAATTTTGACATCGTTGGTAAAGAGTCTTTCACGGAGTTTCGAATACCCTGGTATAAGCGAATATTCGATATTGCATTCAGTTCGATTGCTCTGATCATCTTTTCCCCCCTGATGCTGCTCATTGCTTTACTGATAAAACTTGAATCGAAAGGTCCGGTGTTTTATATTGCCAGGCGGATCGGTACAGGCTTTGAGTCATTCGACTTTTATAAATTCAGGAGCATGTATATTGGCTCGGATGAGAAAAGGGCTGAACTTTCGGAGTTCAACCAATATCTTAAAAACATACACAATAAGGGCCTGGAAGAAGAAAAAGAAGTATGCCCTGAGTGTGAAAAGCTCGGATATCCCTGTTCACCTCTTTTGTATATTGACGGCAATCAGATCTGCGAAAATTTTTATTTGTACAAAAAGCACCTTCACAACAAGAAAGCCACTTTTTTTAAAGTGAAGAACGACCCAAGAGTAACAAAGATCGGAAAATTCATACGTCGCCTCCATCTTGATGAATTACCGCAATTCATCAATGTATTAAAAGGTGATATGTCTATTGTGGGGAACCGGCCCCTGCCCCCCTATGAAGCGGAACAGCTTACCAGCGATCAGTGGGCCTTGCGTTTTTTGGCGCCGGCCGGGATTACGGGTTTGTGGCAGATATCGGGCACGAACGAACTGCTCGATGAGGAAAGGAAGAACCTGGATAATAAATATGCCATTACGGCATCTTTCTGGGAGGATATGATGATCATCTTGCGGACGATTCCAGTTTTATTGAAAAATAAAGAAGATTTGTAAGTTTAGCACATTATTTGTACACATGCTGGCAACCCTTTGGATTTTTTCTTGTTTATTAAATGTAAACGATACTTTATGAAAAGATTATTATTACTATTTTTTGCTCTCGTTTTCTCATCCGGCTTGTTCGCTGACAGGCTGATCCTGGTCCATTATGATTCCCCTGATGAAGCCGGGGAGATCTTTAAAAGGGAAGGGGTCATGGTAAACTACTACAATGATGATTTCCTGATTGCAACCATCCACGGAAATGTCCTGCCCGGTTTTGATTTTGTAATGCTTACACGGGATGCCTGGAAACCCGGCCATGCCTATCATCTCGTCTGGCCACGCGAGTCAGCAGAGGCTTATAAGAAGAGGATATCCGGTATTTCGACTATACTAAGCGAAGGAAGAGATTATCTGATACTCGAAACATCTTACCGCTTTGCAAAAGAGATTGTTCCCCCGCTTGAACATGGGATTGTTGCCCTGCAAAACATACAGGCCCGCCTGCCCCAATGGAAGAGCATTTCAAAGACAGAGATTGTGTCGAATCCCCTGATCACTGATATGCTGCCCCAGGTTGATGGGGATCTTATACAGGAAAACGTACAGCATCTTCAGGACTATGGCACCAGGAATTGCTTTGAGCCGGAATCTGTTCAGGCCCAGAACTGGATCAAGGAAGAGTTTGAAGCACTTGGCCTGGACGTTGAACTACACAGCTTTTCCGTTTGGGGCGAAGATGTGAGCGACAATGTTATTGCCACGAAAACAGGCATCACTTATCCCGATGAATATGTGGTCATCGGGGCCCATTATGATTCTTATTCATGGTCGGGGGATGCACCCGGAGCGGATGACAATGCATCCGGTACAAGCGGTGTTCTCGAAGTTGCGCGCATCCTCAGTCAGTATGATTTCGACCGGAGCATCATATTTGCAGCCTGGTCGGGAGAGGAATACGGCCTTTACGGAAGCGGTGCCTGGGCTTCCCAAGCCGCATCAAACGGGATGAATATCCTGGGATACTTTAACATGGATATGATCGGCTACCTGCACCAGGGTGACGAAATCCACACGGATATGATCGCACCATCTTCTGCTCAGGACCTGGTAGATTTTTATACCACCACCGTCGAAACCTACCTGCCAGGTTTTGAGGTAGAGGAGGGCATGCTGTCAGGTGGTGATTCCGATCATACTTCCTTCAACAACAACGGCTTTATGGGGATCTTCCCTTTTGAAGACGTCCAGAATTACAGCCCCTACATACACACAGATGAAGACATTGTCGGTTTGAGCTTTAACAGCAAGGAAATGGCCAGGACATTCACTCAGGCTATGGTTGCTTCAGTTTCTTCCAGGTCTGGAATATTAGGTTATACAGGGGTAAATGAAAACCCGGATGCAACTGGATTCAGCATATTTCCAAATCCAAGCGACGGAATTTTCCATGTTTATGCGAAAAATCCTGAATTGAACAGGATTGAGATCCTTGACATTACCGGTAAAACAATCCAGACTTCGGAAAAGAACAATGAAACTTTTGATTTGAGCTCGCATCCTGAGGGAGTTTATTTTGTACGATTGATGGGTCCTCAGGAGATCTATACCAATAAAATCATAATTCGTTAGGTTTTTGACTTACTTATTCAACTTGTAGACCCGCTGTTAAGCCAACAGCGGGTTTTTTACTGTCTGCCTTTTGCAAATTGACCGGATTCATGCAGCCATGATAAAGTATTCATCCATACAATATACGATGTAGCAGTGGTCCTGGTTGCGGTTTTTAAAACCGCGCTTGCACTCCGGACATTGTCAGCTCACAGGAAATTATTCTTCCATTAGCTCAAACCCAAATTCCTTGCCTTTTTCGATCGCCGGAATGCCTTCCACCATCCACCTGGGAGCGGGCTTGTCTTTCAGAAAGTGGTCGAAAAACTGTTGCATTCTCAGGGTGAGATCTTCCATATCCGCCCTTCGCTTCAGATTATGGGGTGCACCATTGTATGTTAGCATCCATGCTGGTTTACTCAATCTGCGCAGGGCCACGAATAGTTCTATCCCCTGGTACCATGGAACAGCCCCGTCGGCATCATTGTGCATAATGAGCAGGGGCGTGTTAATATCGGGTGCCATGAACAGGGGCGAGTTATCCAGGTAATGCAGTGGCTTTTCCCAGAGGGTGCCGCCAATCCTGCTCTGGCTCTGCTCGTACTGGAACATCCTGCTCATGCCAGACCCCCATCGGATCCCCCCATAGGCGCTTGTCATATTGCTGACGGGTGCTCCCGCTTCAGCCGCTGCAAAGAGATCTGTCTGGGTAACCAGGTAGGCCACCTGGTAACCACCCCAGCTCTGGCCCTGTAACCCCATCTTTTCCTTATCAACCCACGGATTTTCAGCTAGCTTGAGTGTTCCGCTCATCACAGCGTCATAAGCACTTTGTCCCGGGTAACCAACAGTATATTTAATGTCAGGGATAAAGATCAGGTAATCATTGCTCACATAATAACTGAAATTGATTACCGAGCGGCTGGGCTTGGGTTCATAATGACTGTGAAGTTGATCGGAATATGTTTCGTAAAAGTATACGATCATGGGATATTTTTTATGCGCGTCAAAGTCCTCGGGTTTATAAAGCAGGCCCTCAAGATCAAGGCCATCCAGCGAAGTCCATTTCACAAGTTCTGCAGTGCCCCATTTGTATTTTTTTTGCTGGGGATTGGCAGATGTAAATTGCACAGGATCCCGGAAGTCCGCCCCGCTTACCCACAGGTCAGGGTATTTGCTGAAACTCTCTTTTGAAAAAACGAAAATGCCGGTGTCGTTGGCTTTGGTCAGCATTGGAAAGCTGTAATCCTGGAACAGCAATTGTTCCGTATTCCAGGTTGAAGGGTACAGATAGTAATAACCTGCAGCTTTTGTTTTTTCGTCAAATGCCGAAAGCAGCATCCGCTCATCAAGATCAACAAATTGCGCCTCGGGATCTGTTTTTATATAGCGGAACCTAATTTTATCTTCCCTGCCCTTGGTAAGCTTTTGCGGTTCCTCTCTGCCTTCAGGATCGAATTTCCAGATATCAAAATTATCATAGATCAAAACATATTCATCATCAGTGCTCCAGCCTGCGATCCCATATGGATTTGGGAGATAGGCAAGATCAAACTCCTCATCATAAAAAGGAACATCCAGCCCGCAACTTAAGCAGCGGGATTCCTCTTTTTCGATATCATAGATTTTCCAGGTACTGTCGCCTGTTTCATACCAGAGTATATAATTCTCATCCGGAGAAAAAATACTGTGAGACTGCACCTTGTTGAGGATCTTTTTCTTTTCTCCTGTTTGCTGGTCAACAATGTAAGCATCATGATAAGCTGCAGCTTCCCATGACGTAAGCTTCAGGTAAGGGATCCTGGTCCTGGCCAGCGCATACTTACCAACGGCTTTCAGATGAACATTCACGTTTTGCAGGAGTGTGTCCTCCAGCATGATGGCTTTATTATTTTTCAGATGATATACTGAAAGATAATTGCGGTTTTTTTCCGATTTAACACGTTTCAATTGATGGGGTTGTAAGAGCGCATCCTGCCAGTTCCAGATATCCAGGCTGACTTTTTCATCTGCTGTAAGGGTGTCTTCGGGTTCGGGTTCCGGCAGGGGAGCAATTCCGAAATACATGCGTTTTCCATCTTCTGAAAAACTGATGTTGCCGTGTTCGCTTACCGACCAGCTCCCTGGCAGGAATTCATGGTCTTTCGGGATGGTACTGCTGACTTCGTCATCTTTCCAGAGGGACAATTCGTATATCTTGACTTTTCCGGTATCCGAAGAAAAAATAAATGCCAGCATGTCGCCATCATTGTTGAAGGATGGTTTTTTTGCCACCCCTTTTTCAGAAAACAGGAGTTCTTCACCTGGCGCTTGCGTGTGGAAGCGGTAAACCCTGGTCGAATCAACAGAATCATTGCTTTGCCTGATGAAGGCGAGGCTTTCGCCATTTCTTGAAATACTGTAATCCGCTACATCATTGTAAACAAACTCATCTCCATGTACAGGATTGAAAATATGCAGTTCGGCGGTCTTCTCTGCAGACTTTGGCTTCTTTTCCACTTTGGTTGAGTCCACCATGCCTGTTGTATCTTCATCGTCACCCTGCTGTTTTTTGAGCAGGAATGCGATCCATCCGGAATTTTCCTCCGGTAGCTTGAAGGACTTTATTCCCGGGTATTTGATGATTGTGTCCGTTGCCAAATGCCAGATACCCAGGCTGTCCTGTGGCATTTTATCCTTTTTCACCTTTTTCAGCTTGCATTGCCTGATGGTATCATATTGCGGCTTGATCCTGAAAACAAGCTGTTCTGATCCTGGCGTGAACTCAGCTTGGTATCCCCGGGACACACTGTCAGTTGCCCCCGAATTGATGTGGTAGATAAACAATTGGCCATCACCCTTCTGTGGGTTAATTTCATATGAAACCCATGCTCCGTTATCAGATACCCTGACATGCTTGATGTTTTTCCACGAATCATAAACATCATGGTTAAGTGCGGATTTTTTGTTATTTTGAGAAAAGATGATCAGTGGGATGCAAAGAATGAATATTATAAATGTAAAGCGCATAAGAAATGGTTTTGTTTTTGTTGATTGAAATCAGAGATCAAAATTACCGATTCTTTTTTGGAATGTAAACATGAAACAGATGCAAGTTGTCCCTGGAAAATTCTGTAGGAAGATCATACATTAATTTTATGTTATTTAAGCATTTATATAGAATGGGTTTAAATTATTGAGTAAATTTGCATATTCAATTATGTTTCTTGAAAAAACGATAAAGAGTTATAAATGAGCTATATTAAGTTCGATAAATCAAAGCTGATCAACCTGGAATATTCCCTGGGCAAGGAGCTTGTCAGGACCAGTCGTTCGGGTGCATACGCTTCCACTACACTGGTGGGCTGTAATACCCGGAAATATCATGGCTTGCTGGTTGCCCCGCAGCCCGGTATTGACAATGACATGCATGTTCTTCTTTCGAATCTTGACCTGACGGTGATCCAGCATGAAGCGGAGTTTAATCTCGGGATCCATAAATACCCGGGTGATGTATACAATCCAAAAGGTCATAAGTACATCCGCGACTTTGAGGCCGACCCCATACCCAGGATTACCTATCGTTTGGGCGGTGTGGTTTTGACCATGGAAAGACTTTTTCACACCAACGATGAGCGCATTTTGATCAAATTCACCCTTGTGGAAGCCCATTCTCCCACCAGGCTCCGGTTTAAGCCCTTCCTGGCATTCCGGAACATTCACCGGCTTACAAGAGAAAATATACATTACAGCAATAAATATCAGCAGGTTCGGAATGGCATCAAAATCAGGATGTATGATGCTTATACACCTTTATACATGCAGTTTTCAAAAAAAGCGGAATACACGCACGTTCCCGACTGGTTTTATAATATCGAATATTTCCGTGAGCAGCAAAGGGGATATGATTACCAGGAAGACCTGTATGTTCCCGGGTTTTTTGAATTGCCCGTAAAAAAAGGAGAAAGTATCATCTTTTCGGCAGGCCTGGACGAGGTACATCCTCCATCACTGGAAAAGATCTTTGATGCTGAGGTGGGTAAAAGGATTCCGCGTAACAACTTTAAGAATTGCCTGCTGAATTCTGCTCAGCAACTGTTGATCAAACAGAACAAAGAAAGCAGCGTGATTGCCGGCCTGCCCTGGCACGGAATGCATGGCAGGGACACCTTCATTGCACTTCCAGGCTTGTGCCTCATTCACAGGGATTATAAAACATTCAGGGCCGTAAGCCGCAGCATGATAAAAAAAATGCAAGGGCCGCTTTTCCCCAGTCATCGTGAAAATACTCAGTTGCAATATCACTCGGTTGATGCGTCCCTCTGGTTTATCTGGGCCCTGCAGCAATACTACCTGATATCCGGAAAAAAGGCCAGGATCTGGAAAGACTTCGGTAAACCCATCAGGCAGGTCTTGTTTGGTTTCAGAGAGGGAAAGCTGGATACAGTGCGCATGGACAGCGATATGCTAATTCATGCTGAAGACAAAGATATTCCGCTGAGCTGGATGAATGCCTGCGTGGATGGCATAGCGGTGACACCCAGAAGCGGAAAAACCGTAGAGGTTAATGCCCTCTGGTACAATGCCATTTGTTTTGCCCTTGAAATGGCTGAAAAAGAAAATGACAGGGATTTTATCAAGGAATGGAAAGAGATTCCGGAAAAGCTTGCTGATTCATTCAATTTAAATTTCTGGAATGAAGACAGGGCATATCTTGCAGATTTTATTGGAGACTCAGGTCCCGACTGGAGCGTAAGACCCAACCAGGTTGTGGCAGCTTCACTGGAGTATACACCCCTCTCCACGATGATGAAAAGAAATGTACTGCAGGTGATTAAAAATGAATTGCTTACACCCCGCGGCCTGCGATCGCTTTCACCCAAAAACCCCGATTACCGGGGACGTTGTGAGGGCAATGTAGAGGAACGTGATTCCTCCCTCCACCAGGGTGCGGCCTGGCCATGGCTGATGGGGCATTATGCCGAAGCAAGCCTGAAATTATACGGAAAACAGATTGTGCCGGAGGTAGAAAATCTTTTGCACGCTTTTGAAAAGGAAATGACTGAAGACGGGATCGGGAGTATTTCGGAATATTATGCCGGAGACCCGCCCTACATGGCAGGGGGCACAATATCCCAGGCCTGGAATGTTGCCGAGTTGCTGCGTATCGACTACATGATCCGCAAGTTTAAAATGAAAAAGGAGGATAAATAGATGAAGATTCTGATGTTTGGCTGGGAGTTTCCTCCGCATATTACCGGGGGACTCGGAACAGCATGTTTCGGACTTACGAAAGGACTGGCAAAGCACAAAGTGGATGTGTTGTTCGTGGTTCCGAAAGCCTATGGTGATGAAAGCCAGGAAGCTGTCAGGTTGCTGAGTGCGAGCGATGTGGAGATCAATGTGGAAGATCAGGAATACCAGGATTACTGGAAAAGGATCTCATACATGGAGATCGGCTCCAACATCATTCCCTATGTCGGGCCCGAAGAATTTAAGAGACTTGTTGAAGAAAGCGAGCTTAAAAAAGAGCTTTCGGGAAGCAATGTTTTTACCCGCAAATATACTTTCAGCGGGAAATATGGCAAGGACCTGCTGGAGGAGGTTTCCCGCTATGCACTCATTGGATCGGCAATCGCAGGGAAAAGCAAATTTGATATTATTCATGCACACGACTGGCTCACCTATCCTGCAGGCATAGCTGCCAAGTACATCAGCGGCAAACCCCTGGTAGTGCATATGCATGCCACCGAATACGACCGCAGCGGGGAGAATATCAACCAGGGTGTTTTTGAGATCGAAAAAAAGGGCATGATGGAAGCCGACCGGGTGATCACGGTGAGCAATCTAACAAGAAAAACGGTGATTGAAAAATACGGGATTGATCCCGAAAAGATCGTCACCATTTACAATGCGGTCGAACCCACTGATAAAAGCCATCTGGAAAGCATCAACAAAGCGGTTCCTGAGAAGGTGGTTACCTTCCTTGGCCGGATTACTTTTCAGAAGGGGCCCGACTATTTCGTTGAAGCCGCGAAAAAGGTCATCGATAAAGATCCCAATGTTCGTTTTGTTATGGCCGGGACCGGCGATATGATGAACAAAATGGTAAAAAGGGTGGCAGAACTCAGGATCGGTACCAGGTTCCATTTTACCGGGTTCCTCCACGGCCCGGATGTTGACCGCATGCTCGCGCAGAGCGATGTGTTTGTAATGCCTTCGGTTTCGGAACCCTTTGGCATCGTGCCACTGGAAGCCATGCGATCAAATGTGCCGGTGGTCATCTCACGGCAGTCGGGTGTGGCAGAAATACTCAAACATGCCCTGAAAGTGGATTTCTGGGATGTGGACGCCATGGCTGACTGTATCTACGGCCTGATCAATTATGAAGGTCTTTCAAAGATGTTTCGTAAGTATGGTAAAGATGAAGTTGATAACCTCAAATGGGAGAATGCAGCGTATCATACCAAAAATGTATATTTAAGTTTATTGAATTAAATCTAATTTATTAATGAGATCTATTTGCTTTTATTTTCAAGTTCATCAACCCTTTCGCCTGAGAACCTATCGTTTTTTTGATATCGGTGAAAAGCATGATTATTTTGATGAGATCAACAATGAATTCATCCTGAAAAGGGTGGCCGAAAAATGTTACCTCCCGGCAAATGAGATTATATATGATCTGGTCAGGAAGTACGGCGGAAGGTTCAAGGCAAGCTATTCCATTTCGGGAACAGCCATGGACCAGTTTGAACAATTTGCCCCCGAGGTACTCGAAAGTTTCAAAAAACTGGCTGATACCGGTCATGTGGAGTTTCTTGCCGAAACTTATTCGCACAGCCTTTCTTCCCTTAAAAGCAAAGAAGAGTTTTTTAAACAGGTTGACATTCAGCGGGAATTGATCAAAAAGCATTTTGGCCAGGAGCCAAGGACCTTCCGGAATACGGAGTTGATCTATTCTGATGGCATCGGGGAGATGGTCTCTGAAATGGGCTTTGATACCATGCTTACCGAAGGGGCCAAGCATGTGCTGGGATGGAAAAGCCCAAACTTTCTTTATTGCAATGCCATCAATCCCCGGCTGAAAATGCTCCTGAAGAACTTCAGTCTGAGTGATGATATCGCCTTCCGTTTTTCACAAAGAAGCTGGCAGGACTGGCCACTGACAGCTGAGAAATTCGCAGGCTGGCTTCAGCAGATCGACAGCAAGGAAGAGATCGTCAATCTCTTCATGGATTATGAAACTTTTGGTGAACACCAGTGGCCCGAAACAGGCATCTTTGAATTCCTGAAAGCACTGCCCGAAAAAGTCTTCGAAATGACCGACTTCGGCTTTTCCACCCCCGCTGAAGCTTCCCGTGAATTGCAGGTGGTCTCTGCCATCAATGTGCCCTACCCAATTTCCTGGGCTGATGAGGAAAGAGATCTTACAGCATGGCTTGGAAATGATTTGCAGGATGAGGCCTTTGATAAATTGTATGAGATAGAACAAAAAGTAAAATACTGTGACGATCCCCGCATCCTGAAGGACTGGTATTATCTGCAGACAAGTGACCATTTTTATTATATGTGCACCAAGTGGTTCTCCGACGGGGATGTTCACAAATACTTCAACCCATATGGTACACCCTACGAAGCCTTTATCAACTATATGAACATACTGAGTGATTTTATCCTGCGTGTAAACGTCTGCTATGACCCGGTGAGAGCGCGTGTTGGTGAGATTCGGGAGCAGGGATCGCAGTTTGCATCCAGGGTTAAATCATCTGCCAGGAAACAAACTGAAAAATCACTCGAAAAAGTGCGTTCAAAGATAGATGAGTTTAAAGCAAAAGACCTTGGTTTTGAAGAAATAGCCAAACTATCCAATAAGCGGGTCAAAGAAGTTCTCAAAAAGGTAAACACCCGCGACCTGGCCATAGCTCTGAAAAATACAAGCGAAGAGGTAAGAGAAAAAGTGTATAAGAACATGGGCAAGCGGGCACAGGCAAATTTTGATGAATTGGAGCAAAAACTGAAGAATGTGAAAAGTTCCGATATCAAAAAGCAACGGGAAAAGATCATGCGGCAGATCCGCAAGTATTTCTAAACATTTATTAAGAATCAGAATACCATTGCAAGCCATAAATGATGCATGGCTTGTGGTATGACCGTATTAAAAAGAATAACATGATAGACTATAAACCACAAGATCATATACAACCCGACTGGAAGAAAGTGCTTGTAAAGCCCATCATTCCGCAAAAACTTGAAGGATTATTCAAATTGGCGAGGAACTTCTGGTGGTCGTGGAATGATGAGGCGAGAAAGATATTCAGCGCTATTGATGAGGACCTCTGGAGTGAAACCCTGCACAATCCGGTTGCCATGCTCGAGAAGCTGAACCTTGATCAGTTGAAGGCTTTGGAAAGTAACGAATCATTGATGACCCGCATCCGGAAAACAACCCATGATTTTGAAGAGTATATGGGAAAGGTACATGAGAAGCCCGCCGAGCAAATTGCCTACTTCAGTATGGAATTTGGTTTGCATGAGAGTTTGCGTACTTACAGCGGAGGACTTGGAATACTGGCGGGAGACTATCTCAAGGAGGCCAGCGACCAAAACCGCAACATGATCGGTGTGAGCCTTCTTTATCGTTATGGCTACTTCCAGCAATCCCTCTCGGCTCATGGCGAGCAAATAGCTTCCTATATCCCGCAACGCTTCAACTACCTGCCTTTGAGCCCTGTACGCGATGAGCAGGGGAACTGGCTAAAGGTGGTAGTGGATTTTCCTGGCAGGAAGGTCCATGCCAAGATCTGGCGGGTGGATGTGGGAAGAACACCGCTTTTCCTGATGGATACCGATATACCCGATAATCACGAAGATGACAGGGCGATCAGTCACAAACTGTATGGCGGTGATTCCGAATACAGGCTCAAACAGGAAATCATGCTGGGCATAGGCGGGATCAGGATGCTGGAAATCCTGGGTCTTTCACCGGTTTTGTATCACAGCAATGAGGGCCATTCTGCCTTTATCGGCCTGGAACGTCTGCGCAAACTTATCCGGCATGAAAAGCTCGCCTTTGATGAGGCCGTTGAATATGTGCGCTCATCCAACTTGTTCACAACGCATACGCCTGTGCCTGCAGGCCATGATTATTTCTCCCATGAGCTGATTAAAACCTACCTGGGAGATTTTATCAGTCAGTTGAAAATCGGTTTTGATGAATTCCTTGAATTTGGCCGCTTGCCTGGATCGGAGTACGAGAACAGCTTCTCCATGTCGGTGCTTGCTTTGAAATTGTCGCAGGAAGTGAATGGTGTCAGTGAGATCCACGGGAGGGTTTCACGCGAAATGTTCTCCTCCCTGTATCCGGGTTACTTTGATGAAGAAGTGAACATTGGGTCTGTTACCAATGGGGTGCATTTTGAAACCTGGACTGCACCGGAAGCGCTTTCTTTTTACCGCGATATACTGGGAAAGGACGGTGATCCCAGGACGTGGGAGCGTTCATCCTGGGAAAGGATCCGGAAGGCCGATGACAAAAAGCTCTGGAATATCCGCAGGCAGCTGAAAGAAAAACTCTTTGCATATATCAGGCAGACAATAGAGCGGGATATGATGAACCGGCAGGAAAACCCAAAGATTGTTTTCAAGACTCTGGAAAATCTGCACGAAGGAGCACTGGTGGTCGGATTTGCCAGGCGTTTTGCAACATATAAAAGGGCCGGCCTCTTGTTTTCCAACCTGGAAAGGCTGGCTGAGATAGTGAACGACGAGGACCAACCCGTGGTCTTTCTCTTTTCGGGAAAAGCTCACCCCAGGGATGAGGCCGGACAGGGGCTGATTAAAAGGATCATCGATATCTCCAGGATGCCGGAGTTTCTTGGTAAGATCATCTTTATTGAAAATTATAATATGGCTGTAGCCAGGATGATGGTTCAGGGCGTTGACCTTTGGCTTAACACACCAACCCGTCCGATGGAAGCATCAGGTACCAGCGGGCAGAAAGCAGCACTCAATGGAGTGCTTAACCTGAGCGTTCTCGATGGATGGTGGGCGGAAGGATATAAACCCGGTGCCGGTTGGCAGATCAAAGAAGAGGCAACTTATAGCGGCCAGCAATTTCAGGATGAGCTGGATGCGGAAAGTATTTTTAACATACTGGAAAATGAGGTCATCCCCGCATTTTTCAATCGTGAAGCAGACAGCATCCCCAGGCAATGGCTTGAATACGTCAAGAACAATATGGCCTGGATCAGCCCGCAGTTTACCATGACACGTATGATGAACGATTATTTTGAAAGGTATTACAATCCCATGTTGCACAGGCATCAAGAACTGAAAGACCAAAATGCATTTGCCATACTGGCCGGATGGAAACAGAAGCTTAAACAAAACTGGGATGACCTTAAGGTGCTTGAAGCCAGGATACCCGATTCAACAGCAGCTCCTTTGAACCTGGGTGATGAATTTGTCGCTGAACTCAGAATCAAGGCACCCGGACTTGGCGAAAAGGACCTGGGGGTTGAGGTCATTTTCGGACAAAAGGAAAATGACCGCATTGGAAAACTCAGCCTGAAGCATAAACTGAATTTTACGGGCAGGGAAGAAGATGTTCTGGTTTACCGCTGCAGTTTTCCTCTGGGGCATACCGGTGTTTGGGATTATGCATTCAGGATATTTCCCTGGCACGATCTTTTGACCAGCAGAATGGATCTTCCACTGGTCAAGTATGCCTGATCCGATCAGTCCTTTTTCATTTTTCCATATATGGAGGAAAGATCACATTAATTAATTATTTTTGATTTTGGTGATATCAGACAATCTGGAAAAATGATCAGAAAGCTTTTAATCGGGTTTCTTTTTGCTTTCTTTCTTCAGTTGGCATCCTATTCGGCCAAAGCTGAACAGTATGCAGCGGGAGCTGAGCAGGCAAAGGACAGCATCAGTCCTGTTGCGGCTGATTTTTTTGTGCAGATCGATACAAGCACTGTGCTTCAGAAGAATCCCGGTCAGTTTTTCCCTCTGCTGGAACATGTATTATCTGAATTAAACCGCAAAAAGGATCTTGACACAATTACCTATGCGCTTAACCAGGCAGGTGTGAAGCTGAGAAATCAGGGTATTTACAAGATACCCATCGAAATACACAAGAAAGCATCGGAAGTGGCTAAACTGGCCGGCAATCCCGAATACCTGGCTATCAGCTATAACAATATCGGGGTAATATACCGGAGGATGGACGACTACCACCATGCCACCCTGTACCACCTGAAAGCCCTGCGGATTTCCGACAGCCTGGATAACAAACATGGTAAGGCGGTGGCGCTGAACAGCATTGGAAATATTGAGTTTTCCATGGGCAATTACAAATCCGCACTCAGGAATTTTCTGCATGCCCTGCAACTCGAAAGAGAAGTGAATATTGAGCGGGGGATTGCCATCAACCTTGGTAATATTGGGAATGTTTATTTCAAACTGAATGACTATGCCACAGCCCTGAATTATTATATGCGCTCGCTGGAGGCCAATAATGCAAATAATGATAAGCGCGGTATAGCCATCAATTATGACGATATCGGGAATATTTACCTCCTGCTTGGCAATCCTATTAAAAGTCTTGAATATTTTCTCAAAGCACTTGAGCTGAACCAGGAACTGGGTGATAAGCGTTTTATTTCCAATAGCTACCTGAATGTTGGGAAAGCATTCAGGGAACTGCAAGAGGATGATCAGGCCCTGATCTACACCAAAAAGGGATTGGAATTTGCCCTGGATATCAATGCAAAATCAAAGATCCGCGACAGTTACTTCCTCTTGTCATCCATTTATCAGAACATACAGCGTTTCGATTCCTCCCTGTTTGCCTACAAACTGGCGGTCGATTATAAAGACAGTATACTGAATGTTACAAACCGGGAAAACATAGAATGGATAATGGCCGAATTTGAATCGAAACGAAAAGAAAATGAGATCCTGATATTGCAAAACCGGGCCAGGATAAACAGGATCCTGATGATTTCCGCAACCGCAGGTGCCGTCTTTTTCCTGATCATCGCATCCATTATCCTCTGGCTTTACTATGTAAACAGAAAGCAAAACCGCTTGCTGAAGGAAAAAAATAAGGAGATCAATGCCAGGCGGAAGGAGCTTCAGCAATACGCATCTGAACTTTTAAATGCCAAGGATCAGGCCGAAATGGCCAACCAGACCAAAAGTAAATTCCTTGCCAATATCAGCCATGAGATCCGAACACCTCTGAATTCTGTGATTGGTTTTACTGATATTCTGGAAAACCAGATTGAGAACGAGCTTCACAGAGATTATCTTAAATCGATTAAATCAAGTGGCAAAAGCCTGCTATCCCTGATCAATGATGTCCTTGATCTTTCCAAGATTGAAGCGGATAAAATGGAGATAGATTATGGTCCGGTTAATTTGCAGAACCTGATGGATGAACTGAGAAGCATTTTTATTCTCCGGATTGAGGAAAAGGGCCTTGAATTCAAGCTTCTTATGGATCCGGGGCTGCCGGCAAGAATGATCTTGAGTGAAGCAAGATTACGGCAGATCCTCTTCAACCTGGTGGGCAATTCCTTAAAGTTCACGGATTCCGGCTTAATTGAAATTAAAGCGGAAAAGGGCGGTGAGAAAGATGGAGATACCATTGACCTTTTGCTATCGGTCAGGGATACGGGTATTGGTATTGCCCGCGAAGACCAGGAGAAGATATTTGAAGCATTCAGCTTTGATCATGACTCGGAAAAAATGAAAGCAGAGAGTACGGGTCTGGGCCTGAGTATCTCCAAACGCCTGGTGGAAATAATGGGCGGTAGCATTGAGCTGGAAAGTCATAAGGGGAAAGGAAGCACTTTTATGGTTAAGCTGCCCGGCGTAAAGATCTGTCATGATGAAGATGACGAACAGCAGGCATTATTGTTGGACGATAAGAAGGTGCTTTTCAGAAATTCAAGTATTCTGGTCGTGGATGACATCGAAATCAACCGGCGACTGATCATTGATATGCTTCAGGACAGGAACCTTCGGATTATCGAGGCAACAGATGGTTCCGAGGCAGTTAAGTGTATCCTTTCCACTCCCCCCGACATCATCTTTATGGACATTAGAATGCCCGTTATGAATGGCGTGGATGCCTTCCGGAAGATTCGAAAGCACAAGGAATTGCAGAACGTTCCCATCATTGCCTTAACGGCCTATGCAATGAAAGAAGAGCGAGAATCAGTTCTGTCGCATGGCTTTGACGGATATCTGGCTAAACCGGTTAAAACCAGCGATCTGATCAATGAACTAAAAAAGCACCTGCCTTACTATTATGGCCGCCGGAAGGTAAATTCAGGAGATGAGGGAGGGAAAAGGCCGATCAGTATCAGCATGGAAGATTTCCGGAAAATTGAAGCTGTCATGCGGGAAAGGATGATTCCTGTGTGGAAGAAAGTAAGCACTAACCATTCAATCAGTGAAATCATGGAATTTGGAGAAGCTTTGCGATCACTTGGCAAGAAGCATGGAATCAAGAGCATTGAAAATTTTGGGGAAGATCTGAACCGCAATGCCCGGGCTTTTAATGTTGAAAAAATGAAACTTTGCCTGATGGATTTTGTCAAATTATTCCCGGAAGGAAAATTATAAAACGGATTACAAACAGAAAAGCTGATAAAATGTTTGAACTAAATCCAAAAGAACAAAACATACTTATCGTTGATGACATACCCAAAAACATTCAGATCCTGGGTAATATCCTTTACCGGGAAGGTTTCAATCTTTCATATGCCCAGAGTGGCGTGGAAGCCTTGCAACTGATCCGGTCCAACAAATACGACCTGATCCTGCTGGATATCATGATGCCCGAAATGAATGGATATGAAGTTTGTGAAAAGATCCGGGAGGAAAAGGCCACCCTGGAAATCCCCATCATCTTCCTCACCGCTAAAACAGATAAGGAAAGCGTTGTAAAAGGGCTGCGCTTAGGTGCCCAGGATTATATAACCAAGCCTTTCAGCTCGGAAGAGCTTATCCAGCGGGTCAAAACCCAGCTTTCACTGAAAAATCAGAAGGAGCAACTCAGGGACGTGAACAAAGTCCTGGAGAAAAAAGTAGATGAAAGGACCCAACAGCTCAGGCTGGCCAATGAACAACTGAAAAGTCTTGAGAAAGCCAAAAGTGAATTTTTGAGCATCATCAGCCATGAGCTGAGAACTCCTTTGAACGGGATCATGGGATTGACAGAGCTGCTTGAAAGTTCCCTGAAATCGACAGAAAACGAGGAGTATATCAATTACCTAAGGGAAGCCTCCGAACGGCTGGCGCGCTTCAGCGAAACCGCCATACTCATCACGACCCTGAAATCAGACCAATATAAATTCAATTATACAGCCCAGCGGCTCCGCTACCTGATCGAGAGTGTGGAGGATGATTTCAGTAACCAGCTGGCTGAAAAAGGCATTAAGCTCGAAATTAAAGGAAAACGGGAGGATATTCAAATCAATATTGATTTTGACCTGATCAAGATCTGTATAGAGAATATTCTCAACAATGCCCTGAAGTTTTCCGGAGAGAACACCCTTATCAAAATGGAAATTGACCAGGACGATGAATATACAATGATCATTGTAACCGATGAAGGGCCCGGTTTTAACAAGGATGCCCTGGATAGCCTTTTTGAATATTTTTCAAATGCCGAAACAGCACATTACGAAGGGATCGGCCTTTCCCTTGCTGCCACCAAGCTGATCATGGATGCCCATCAGGGAAAGATACGCATCGAAAATGCCGGGAAAAAGGGAGCAAAAGTTTATCTCTGCTTCCCAAGGTAAAATTTTTAAGGGTCCGTAACGTTTCTTAATTTTCAGAAACAGTGCTTATTGTTTATCTTTGGTCAAAATAAAAATAACAACTATGAAACTGTTAGAAAATAGAACTGCCCTGATTACCGGGGCGGCCCGGGGATTGGCCGTGCCATCGCATTGAAATATGCTGAAATGGGTGCCAATGTTGCCTTTACCGATCTCAAGCTGGATGAGAATGTTGAAAGCCTTGAAAAGGAGATCGGCGCTATGGGATTGAAAGCCAAAGGCTACGCCTCCGATGCAAGTTCATTTGAGCAGGCTGAAAAATTGATCGCCGATGTACTCGCGGATTTTGATAAAATTGATATCCTGGTCAACAACGCCGGAATTACCCGCGATAACCTGCTGATGCGCATGACTGAGCAGGACTGGGATCTGGTCATCAAGGTAAATCTGAAATCCATTTTTAATATGACCAAAGCCATTCAGCGCAGCATGCTCAAACAAAGATACGGCTCCATCATCAATATGAGTTCAGTGGTGGGTGTGAGCGGCAATGCCGGTCAATCCAATTATTCCGCCTCCAAAGCCGGCCTCATTGGATTTACAAAATCCATTGCCAAGGAGATCGGCTCGCGCAGCATTCGTGTTAATGCAATAGCCCCCGGATTTATTGAAACGGAAATGACGCAAAAAATCCCTGAAGAAGCCCGTAAAGAATGGATGGAAAGCATTCCGCTGAAAAGAGCAGGAACACCCGAAGATGTTGCGAATATCGCCGTTTTCCTGGGCAGTGACTTGAGTTCCTATGTTACCGGACAGGTGATCAGTGTTTGTGGAGGAATGGAAACTTAGGAACCAAAAAACCCAAATGAAAATTGAATATCATAACTGAATACCCGGTCTGGTTTATCATATTTTGCCTTCTGTTGGGCGGGCTGTATGCTTTTGCCCTCTACTTCAGAGACCGTCGGGCTGAGTTGCCTGCCTGGATGAAAAGTATACTGGCGCCCATGCGCTTCGTCGTTGTGAGTATCATTGCTTTTTTGCTGCTTTCGCCCCTGGTCAAGTCCAGGATACGCATTGAAGAAAAGCCAATCGTTTTGTTTTTCCAGGATAATTCTTCTTCTATCACAGCCAATCCTGATTCTCTCTATTATCGCAATGAATATACAAATATGCTGGCTTCCTTCTCCGGCAAACTTGATGAACAGGCTGAGGTAAAGGAATACTTGTTTGGAGATGAGATCAGGAAATTGAACACCATTGATTTTACAGACAAATGGACAAATTTTTCAGATCTGGCAGGTTTGCTTGAGAATAGTTATGCCAATCAGCATGTTGCCGCTGTTGTGATTGCCAGTGATGGGATCTATAATGCCGGGGCCGATCCTTTTTATGCACTGCGGGATGTGGAATATCCGGTATACACCCTGGCATTGGGTGATACCATCCTGAAGCCCGATGTGTATGTAAGGGATGTCCGCTATAACAAGATTGCATTTTCCGGAAATGAATTTCCTGTAGAGGTGAATATCCAGGCAGATAAATGTGAAGGAAATAGACTGAATGCCCGGATTGAATACCGGGGAGAAGTGCTTGAAAGAAAGCAGCTAAGCATCAAGCGTCCTGACTTCAATAAAAATCTTGAATTTATGTTGAAGGCTCAGGAGCCGGGGATCTACCAGTACAGTGTTGTGCTGGATGATCTGCCAAATGAGACCAATCTGAAGAATAACCGCTTTGAAATTTTTGTTGAAGTAATTGATAACAGGAGTAAGATCCTGATCCTTTACAATGCGCCCCATCCCGATGTTACCGCCATCCGGTCCACACTTGTAGACAATGATAATTATGAACTGGACATCAGGGCGCTGAAGGATTTTGACGGCGAACTGGCGGACTATGAACTGCTCGTGCTGCATCAGATTCCATCAAATACCCGCTATTTGCCCTCCCTGCAAAACCAACTGAAGGAGCAGCAAACAGCTTTGCTGTATATCCTGGGGCCGCAAAGCAACCTGAATTATTTCAATAACCTTCAAACGGGCCTTTCCATCAGCAGTAAGCGCATGGCATTTGAAAATGCCTATCCGGCATTTAACCAGGATTTTGTGGTCTTTTCGCTGGATGATTTGAGCCGGAACATGACCCGTGAATTTCCCCCGCTGCAAGTGCATTTTGGGAACTATTTTCAAAGTACCGCCCTGCAAAACTTATTCTATCAACGGATTGGAAATGTGGTCACTGACAAACCCCTCATTGCATTCAGTACGGCATCAACGCATAAAACAGGCTTTATCACCGGAACCGGGCTGTGGCGCTGGAGAATTGAGAACAACAAAATGCACGGAAACCAGGAGGCATTTAACATGCTGATGCGAAAGATCGTACAATACCTGGTCATCAGAGCCGATAAAAGAAAGTTCAGGGTGGAGGCCCGCAAACAGATAAGCGGGAATGAAAATGTACAATTTGAGGCAGAATTATACAACGATAATTTTGAGTTGGTGAGCGAGCCCGAAGTGAAGATTGTCATCGAGGATGAAACCGGGAATGAATATCCATATTCTTTTGGCAAGCGTTCCGAAACCTATTTCCTCAATGCGGGAAAACTTCCCAGGGGGAAGTATACTTACCGGGCGGAAACCAGCCTGGGAGATGAAAAATTTACCGAAAAGGGAATGTTCATTGTTAAGGAATTGAATATTGAAAACCAAAATTTGCGGGCCAATCATAACCTTCTGTATGAGATTGCCAGTGAGCACAATGGCAGACTGCTTTACCCTGACGACCTGAGCGCATTTGCCGCTGAAATGAATGCCAGAGAAGATATGAAACCTGTGCTGTCTTATACAAAGACCTATTCCGAACTGATCAATCTTCCCTGGTTGATGGGACTGATCATTTTCCTGCTGGCTGCTGAATGGTTCCTCAGGCGCTGGAGCGGAACTTATTAAAGCTGAATTCCCCTTCTTGATGAATTGGCGTATATTTGCTGATCAATAACTCAGACGGCTTGTTGATGGAGCAGCAATAAATTCCATGTGCCCCATCCTGCATTATTTCTTACTTTTGCCCTATGCAGCCCGAAACCATATTTACGATCATCCTGGTCATCATTTTTGCGGATTATGCCTGGGAGCGGATCCTGGATTATCTGAACAGCACTTACTGGAGCGATCAGCTTCCTGATGAACTTGAAGGGATTTATGATGAAGAAAAATACCGGAAATCCCAGCGCTATGAAAAGGAAAAACAGCGTTTTTCTTTTGTAACGGATACCTTTTCCTTTATCCTCATATTGCTTATGTTGTTAATGGGAGGCTTTGCTTTTGTTGACGAAATAGTAAGAAATATCACGCATAATCCTGTCTGGATGGCTCTGCTCTTTTTCGGGATCATTGGCCTGGCGGCTGATATCCTTTTCCTTCCATTCAGCATTTACGGAACTTTTGTGATTGAAGAAAAATATGGATTCAACAAGACCACACCCGGGACCTTTGTGCTGGATAAGCTGAAAGGCTGGTTGCTCGGAGCTATCCTGGGTGGGGGCATACTGGCCCTGGTGGTCTGGATCTACAATGCTGCCGGGGAATGGTTCTGGCTTATAGCCTGGATAGCTTTGGGTACTTTTATGGTGTTCATGAGCATGTTCTATTCAAACCTGATCGTTCCCCTGTTCAATAAGCAAACACCCCTGGAAGAAGGGGAACTCCGGGATGCCATCGAAAGTTTTGCCGCCAGGGTAGGCTTTAAATTGAAGAACATATATGTGATGGATGGCTCCAAACGATCCACCAAAGCAAACGCTTACTTTACCGGTCTTGGACATAAAAAGCGAATTGTTCTTTTCGATACCCTGATTAAAAAGCATAGCAAGGAAGAGCTGGTGTCAGTGCTTGCCCATGAGATTGGGCATTATAAGCTGAAGCACACAACATTAGGCGTGGCCTTGTCGCTGATGCAAACGGGTATTATGTTATTTATTCTTTCCCTGTTTATTGGCAATCCGGTACTTTCGCAGGCACTGGGAGCCGGGCAGGGCAGCTTCCACATGGGGCTGCTGGCCTTTGGTTTATTGTACAGTCCCCTGAGCCTTTTGCTCGCTTGGATCATGAATAAGGTATCAAGGAAAAATGAATATGCAGCCGATCGCTTTGCCGGGAAAAATTATGATCCGGATGCCCTGATACTGGCTTTGAAGAAATTGTCTGTTGACAATCTCAGCAACCTCCGGCCGCATCCCCTGTATGTTCAGTTCTATTATTCACATCCACCCCTTTTAAAAAGGATCAGTGCTTTGAAAGATGTTGGGAATTGAATTTAGCCCGAATAATACAGGTTAGAAAGCATGGCTTTTGCCCGCTCCATCTTCCTGATTACAGATACATTTTCAGGTTCCGGCACCGGCCTGTGCTTTTGAGTTTCCTGATGGCTTTTTCTTTGATCTGACGAACCCTTTCCCGTGAAAGAGCAAACTTTTCACTGATCTCTTCGAGGGTCATGGGATAGTTCCCGTTCAGGCCATAATTGTGCCGGATAACTTCGGCTTCTCTCGGCGTTAGGGTGGTTAGGGCTCTCTCAATCTCAGTGCGCAGGGATTCCAGGATCAGTTCATCTTCCGGTTTAGGGCTTCCTTCGGGCTGGAGAACATCGTACATGTTGCTGTCTTCCTCATCGTTAATGGGTGCATCCATGCTGAGGTGCTTGCCGTTATTCTTGAGCGCGGCCTTCACTTCCTCTTCACTGATATTGAGTTCCCTGGCAATTTCCTTTGCATTGGGTTCACGTTCGAGTTGTTGTTCCAGGCGATTGTAGGCTTTGTTGATCTTGTTGAGTGAGCCGATCTTGTTCAATGGCAGGCGAACAATCCGCGATTGTTCTGCCAGGGCTTGCAAAATGGATTGCCGGATCCACCACACGGCATAGGAGATGAATTTGAATCCTCTGGTTTCGTCGAAACGCTGTGCCGCTTTGATCAAACCCAGGTTACCCTCGTTGATCAGATCTGGCAAACTGAGGCCCTGGTTCTGGAATTGCTTGGAAACAGAAACCACAAAACGCAGGTTAGACCGGGTGAGTTTCTCCAGAGCGGCCTGGTCGCCGTTTTTGATCTTTTGAGCAAGGCTGACTTCCTCATCAGCAGTGATCAGGTCTACTTTGCCGATCTCCTGGAGGTATTTGTCAATTGAAGCCGTTTCACGGTTGGTTACCTGTTTTGTAATTTTTAGTTGCCGCATATGTTGTTCCGCAATCTATTAGTGTACCTGAACTCGATGCGGTTTTTACGAAAATACGCTATCAGGGTTTCACAGCTATACATAAAAAAAAGCCCTGGTTTCAGGCCAGGGCTTTTATCTATATGATAAACAGATTATTGGTTCTGTTCAGGTTTTTTAAGCAATACTTTTCTGGAAAGTTTCAGCTTGCCTGTTTTCTGATCAACGCCGATCAGTTTAACATCAACCATATCGCCAACATTCAGGTATTCTTCTGCATTCTTTACGTGTTTCCACTCGATTTCCGAAATATGGAGCAGACCGTCCTTACCTGGCAGGATCTCGATGAATGCCCCGAATGGAACGATGCTTTTCACCTTGCCATTGTAAACTTCTCCAACTTCAGGAACTGCAACAATGCCTTTGATTCTGGCCTTAGCCTTGTCGATTGATTCTTTATTTTTTGAGAAATATCGATCACACCCATATCTCCTTCTTCTTCGATGATAATGGTTGTATCGGTTTCTTTCTGAAGTTCCTGGATGGTCTTTCCGCCGGGTCCAATGATGGCACCGATGAATTCCTTGTCGACGAACATTTTCTCGATCCTCGGAACCTGGGGTTTGTAATCATCCCTGGGCTCTGTGATGGTCTTGGCCATTTCGCCAAGAATATGCAGACGGCCTTTTTTGGCTTGATCCAGGGCTTCTTTGAGGACTTCAAACGAAAGTCCATCCACCTTGATATCCATCTGGCAGGCAGTGATTCCATCTTTGGTGCCGGTTACTTTAAAGTCCATATCACCCAGATGATCTTCATCACCCAGGATATCGGATAAAATGGCGTATTTACCTGTTTCAGCATCCGAGATCATTCCCATGGCAATCCCCGAAACGGGTTTGCGGATCTTAACGCCTGCATCCATCAGTGAGAGTGTTCCACCACAAACGCTGGCCATGGAAGAGGAGCCATTGGATTCGAGAACATCCGAAACCACGCGTATGGTATAAGGATTTTCCGTTTCATCCGGGAGGATGCTCTTAAGGGCACGCATAGCCAGGTTACCATGTCCGACCTCGCGGCGGCTGGTACCCCGTAACATTTTTGCTTCCCCGGTTGAAAATGGCGGAAAGTTATAATGCAACATAAATGCGCTGGTCCCTTCGAACACCGCACCGTCGATGGTTTGTTCGTTCAGTTTGGTTCCCAGGGTGGTTGTAACGAGCGACTGTGTTTCTCCACGGGTAAAGATAGCCGAACCGTGGGCAGAGGGGAGGTAATCCACCTCACACCAGATATCCCGTATTTCATCCAGCTTTCTGCTGTCGAGTCTCACCTTTTCATCCAGGATCATGTTCCGGATGGCTTTCTTATGGATCTCGCCAAAGTATTTATGAATAAGATCTTCTTTTTCTTCCAGCTCTTCTTCCGAAAATTTTTCCTTGTATTCTTCGCGGATCTTTTTGAAAGTTTCAGAGCGTTCGTTTTTATTTTTGATAAAGGATTTGGCTACCTGGTAAACTTTGTCATAAGTTGCCCCGCTAATATCCTTTTTCAGTTCTTCGTCATCTTCGGTAATTTCGAACTCACGTTTTTCATTTACATCAACATGGGCTCTTTCTGCCAGCTCGAGCTGGGCCTGACATTGTACCTTGATTGCTTCATGTGCTTTGGCAATGGCTTCCAGCATCACATCTTCCGAAACCTCTTTCATCTCACCTTCCACCATCATGATATTATCAATGCTGGCGGCAACGATAAGGTCGAGTTCAGCTTCCCCGGATTCTTCTATGCCCGGGTTGATCTTGTATTCGCCGTTGATCCTGGCCACCCTCACCTCTGAGATAGGGCCGTTGAAAGGGATGTCTGACAGCGTGAGGGCTGTTGAAGCCGCCAGGGCTGCGAGTGCATCCGGGGCGGTGTCTTTTTCACCGGAGATCAGGGTGATCAACACCTGGGTCTCGTTCATATAATCATCCGGAAAAAGTGGACGCAGGGCCCGGTCGACGAGCCTTGAGATGAGTATTTCATAATCGGATGGCCGGGCTTCCCTTTTAAAGAAACCCCCGGGGAATTTTCCGGTAGCGGCATATTTCTCTTTATAATCTACCGATAATGGAAAAAAATCCTGCCCTAACTTGGGCTCTTTGGCTGAGACTACGGTGGCGAGGAGCATGGTATCGCCCATTTTAACGACAACGGAGCCGTCAGCTTGCTTGGCCAGGCGGCCTGTTTCAAGGGTAATAGTCCTTCCGTCTTCTAATGGGAAGGTTTTCGTAATTGCACTAACTGACATGTTTTTGAAATATTTAATTAATTAGTAGTATTCTGTAATCATACAAAAAAAGGCAATTGAAAAAATTGCCTTTTGATGAGCTTTTTGTTATTACTTCCTGATCTTCAGTTTGCTGATGATCTCTCTGTATCTTTCGATATCCTTTTCTTTCAGGTAATCCAGTAATCTTCTTCTTTTTCCAACCAGTCTTACCAGGGCACGGCGTGTATTTCGGTCTTTTTTATTCTGCTTCAAGTGCTCCGTAAGATGTTTAATACGAAATGTAAATAAAGCGACCTGTCCTTCTGCAGACCCGGTATCAAAATCTGAATTACCGTACTTCTTAAACAATTCTTTTTTTACTTCCAAAGTTAAATACATATTCTTTTTCTTCTACGTTTATTTTGGCCTGCAAAATTACACTTTTCTTTTAAGTTATACAACTAGGGATAGTAATTTTTTATTGTTAAACCTGACAGGTTTGTTAATGCCGGTATTGTGCAAGGTGCTATTAAACCGCAAGGAGGTCCTCCCTCAAAAGATTTAAAAAGTGTCATCCCGAGTTTCGAGACCAAAAATTTTTTAGCCAACATAACAATATGACAAAATGCAGCTTTCAGTATTATAGCAAAATGTGTCAAATCCCCTTAACCCCCTCCCGACTAGTCGGGAAGGGGTTAGGGGGATTCAAAAACATCATATTTAATTCATAACCTGCAACATACACAATGCCTGTCATTGGTAGCGCCAGCGAGATATCTCATGGCAAATATGCTGATTCGTGACTTTAAAGACAGACTCTAAATAAACTTGAGAAATATAATACAACAAATTATTATTTCTGTTGAAAACTATCAAAGCAATTAAAAATAGCTACCACAAAAAAAACCTTATTATTTGTATTCAAGTTTTCAAATCACTAGAAACTCCACTTCAACCGCATATACGCCAGCGTTCCATAATCCCCGAATTCCGTTCCTTTCTCGCCTGTAAAGATTTGGGCAGTGAGCAAGGAATGATAAATTTGGCTTCAGGGAGATATCCACCGAAGGGCCGAAAAAGCCCGAATTGTCATTAGGATTGAAAATGCCTGAGATGTCCGCATTGATCAAAGGGGTAATAGGGTAGGAGACCTGCCCGAAAAGAGAGTGTTTTGCAAGGGTCAGTGTTTTGGGAGAAATGTCGAGGTTCATGGCAAACATATTGCCGCGGCCTGCCTTTTTGGTGGTGCCTTCGCTGTTGTATAGTCCGCTAAGCTGGAAATACCAGCCGCTTCTTAAAGTGTAATTGGCTCCGATGGAGGCAACGAGTTGTCCCGTGGTATCGGAAAAATTACCGGCATTGTGAAAATAAGTAGCTTCCCCGTTAAATCCGGCTTTTTCGATCTGGCCCGCCCAGCCAATTCCTAAAACATAATCGTCAGTCATTTTACCACCCAGGAACTGAAAATCATAGTTCCAGTGGTTGAATTTATAAATGGCGGCTGCTGTGATGTCTTCATTGTGATCGATCTTGAAAGCAGTTTGCACAGAGGAGGTCATTCCGGTGTAATATTGCAAATGAACGGCATCGCAACCCGGTCTTTCCACATAATCAAAATTGAAGTAATTGAAGGTATTGAAAATATCATTGGGATTCCAAACAAGGTTGATGCCCCAGTTGATGCGTTGCCGTCCGACCGTTGCTTCGAAATTCCCGGCGGTCCACCTTCCGTAAAGCCTGTCGATGTTAGAATATAATGTGTATGATTCCCCGTCAGACCAGGCTTCGGTCAGATCGAAATAACCATCATCCTTTGAGATCAGTGCGGCATAATCCGTTTGAGCGGGTAAAAATTTCGACCACTGGTTGATCGTAGTGACCAGTTGCCCATAATCCAGCAGGTTTCTTGCCCCCAGGTGAAACCTCAGTGATTTTGTGGCATACCAGCGGAAATCCAGCCGGTTGTAGATTGTGCTCATGCTTTGCCATGCACTGTCGGCTTTGCCCTGTACCCATATCATTTCCAGTGTTTCCAGGTGGCCGCTTACATCAAACTTTTTCTGGGCCTGTGATGCCAGGTTTGTCATCAAAATAATGCCGGCGATGCAATACTTGAAAGACTTCATGTTTTCTTTATTTTTTGCCGTTCTGGTCACTTGAGATTTTCCCGTCCTCAATGGTAATGATCCTTCTTGCGCGATCCATCACCCGCTGATCGTGGGTTGAAAAGATAAAAGTAATTTTCGATTCTTTGTTCATCTCCGCCATCATATCGAGCAGGTCGGCGGTGGATTTGCTGTCGAGGTTGGCTGTGGGCTCATCCGCCAGGATGAACTTGGGTTTTGAGGCCAGGGCTCTTGCAACGGATACCCTTTGTTGCTGTCCGCCGGAAAGATCTCCCGGGCGGTAATTACCCTTTTCTCCAATGCCGGTGCTTTCCAGCAACTCCATGGCTCTTTTGTTCCGATCTTTCTTGGGAATCTTCTGCAGCTCCATGATAAAGGCCACATTCTCTTTGGCAGTTAAGACCGGAATAAGGTTGTAAGCCTGAAACACAAATCCGATGTTCTGCAGCCTGAAATCAATCAGGTCTTTGGATTTCAGGTCGTGGATCTTTGTACCGTTGATGTAAACTTCACCTTTGGTGGGTTGATCCAGGCCGCCCAGCATGTTTAAAAACGTGGTTTTCCCCGATCCTGACGGACCCACGATTGCGGTAAATTCACCTTCTTCAATTTTCAGATCTATCCCGTTCACGGCATGCACCGGAACCTTGGTCTCATCATAAACCTTGTGCAGATTCTTTACTTCAATGATTGCCATTTTTATTTCAATTATTAATTATTAATTATTAATTATTTACCCTTTTTCCCGCACCGCTTCAGCCGGTTTTAGCTTCAATGCTTTGTAAGCCGGATAGATGGATGCAATGATCGCGGTAAGCACCACCATCCCGGCTACGATAAAATAATAGGAATTGTCTACCCTTGGATAGGCTATGCTGGCATATCCCACAGCCTGAAGTCCTTCGGCAAAGAGTGAAAGGTTTATTCCCACTGAGCCGAAGTATTCAACCAGAACATAAGCGCCCAGAATGCCAACAATACCACCTGTTATGGAAAGAAAGATGGTTTCGAGCATGATCATGGAAAATATTCTTCTTTTATTCATACCCACGGCCATCAGCATTCCGATCTCTTTCACCCTTTCCATCACAGCCATCAGCATGGCGTTTACAATCCCGAATGCCAGTCCGAAGAGAATTAGTGTCAGGAAAAGATACAGCATTTGTTGTGTCCAGGTGTTGAAGAGTTCGAACTCCGGCCTGATTTGCATCCAGGTTTGTACATCCAACTCATCGTCGAGTTTGTTTCTTAGTTTTTTGGCCACCCCTTCGGTTTCCTTGTTTTTATCCAGACGGATCATGATCTCGGATGCGTTTTTAGGATTTATATTGATCAGTTCTGCCAGGTCTTCCTTTAAAACAAATACGTTCGACTCGTCGAAATTGGAGTTGTGTGTTTCAAAAATCCCCACGATCCTGAAAGCGCCATAAGTGATAACATTTTCCATGTTTTGAATGGTGATGACCACCTTCTTTCCGGGGTTGGCGTTTAGTTTATGGGCCAGGTCTTTGCCAACCAGTATGGGCATGCTGCGCATCTCTTCCTTAAAATAAGTTCCTTCAATAAGGTTTTCGTGAATGGTAGTCACCTGGGCTTCTTTTTCAGGTTCAATGCCTATGATCATCACACCTGTTCCTGTTGCCGCCGTGCTCGCCATGGCCTGTGCCTTGATGTGTTGGCTGATGGCGCGCACCTGATCGATCCCTTTTATCTCCTCAGCAATGCTGTCTGCATTATGTATATCAAATCTCACCTCATTGTTTGTAAGATATTTCGGATTGTGTATCTGAATATTGGATAATTGCGTTTGTATGGTATTGGTGATCATTTGTTCCATCATGCCGTTCATCCAGGCTACGGAAAAAATACCCCCGACCAATCCGAAGCTTACTGCCAAAGTGATGACAAGGCTTCTGAGCTTATTCCTCCAAACATTTCTCCATGCAATAGAAAAAATCATGATTTCAATTATTTAGTTTCTCATTCCTTTGATTAAATTAAAGCGTATGATAAATACCAGCGGAAAAATGAAAGCAAGCAAAGTCATGATCACGACCACAATTCCCTGGTTTATGAAATACGATGGATCCATCGAGAAGGGGATAATGGGCTCGACATTGAATTGTTCGACGGCTTCCGCCAGTTCTCCGCCCAATGGAATTGGGTTGTGATGAAAGTAGAGATTGATCGGAAATCCGGCAATTACCCCGCTAATCACGCCGATCAGGCCAATAATAATGGTTTCAAAAAACAACATTAAAAGGAGTTTGCCTTTCCTCATGCCCACAGCTATCATAACCGCGAATTCCCTTTTTCGTTCCATCGACATCATGATAACCGTACCCAGAATTCCGAAGGCAATGATCACGTAAAGAATTCCCAGCATAACCAGTCCACCGATATTATCAGCCTGGATTTCCTGGAGCAATTCGGGCATCATTTCTTTCCAGTCCATCACTTCGTATTCATCACCAAGTTTGTTTTTCAGATCCTGTACCCTCAATTGAAGTTCGTCTGGATCTTCGATCATGATGGCCAATGAGCTTAGCTTGTTTTGTGCTCCGTATAAATACTGGGCTTCGGAGAGGCTCATGTATATTGTTTGCTTGTTCATTTCCGGATTGGGAAAGTTCAGGATACCACGAACCGGATATTCTCCCGCTGCGGTAATGCCATGATAGCCCTGTCCGAAAAGCACGATAGAATCACCAATATCCAATTTCAGGTAATCGGCAAGTTTACTGGCGATAAGAACCCCTTTATCATCTTGTTTAAGATATTCACCTTTAACCACATTTTTATCGAGCTGCGTAAATTCAGCTTCTTTTTTCGGATCAGTGCCGATAATGGCCGAGCCCTTCGTATAATTTCCCGAAGAGGCCAGGGCAAAGGATTCTAGCCTTGGAATAACGGAAGTAATACCGGGTTCGGTTTTTATTTCATCCTCAACATTTTCGGTATATTCAAAAGTAAGGTTGATGGATTTGTCTTCCCAATAACCTTTTTCATGCACCTGGATGTAGCCTGTGTAAAAACTCACCGCATTTTTAATCATGTTATCGTAGCTGCCCAGTTGCATGGAACGCATTACCAGGGCGAGCAGAACAGCAAAAAATACGCTGGCGGTGGTGATCAGGGTTCGCCGTTTGTTACGCCACAGATTGCGCCATGCTATCTTTAATATTGTCCACATTTCAAAACTGTTTTTTGTTTATCTGACTCGTTTCATGTTCTGAATGGAAAAGAAATCTTCGCTGATATCCACATTGAATTCCATTTCTATAAAATCCATCACGGTTTTCTGACCTTTCTTATCCACCGGGATCATTTCCATATGGCTCGGAAGCTTGCGGTCGCCCATTTGCTCCACTTCACTCATGAGTTCCTTGTTGACAAGTTCCCCGTCTTCGTTATAATATAGGGCCTTTAATTCATAAAGTTCATCCTTGCTGATCCACATTTCGATCTTTCCCCATACAACAGCAGCATTTGGTTTGGGAGTGAATTCGATGATCCGGCAATCGTATCCCTGTAGGGTGTCTTCCCCAATGATCATATGGGTATAATCATCTACCATTGAGGAAACCTTTACCAGGTCGTTGTTGGTGAAATCGGAGCCCATCCAGCTTTGCATCATCATCGAAGGAGGGATTTTTATCATGCGGTTGATGTTTGGCATGTAGTTCCACATGTCTTCACTGCGTTTCAGAAATACCTGTCCTTCTTCCCTGGCCGGGGCCGTAATGTAGATCATGTAATAATCCGTACCCAGCGACCAGACTTTCATTTCAATTTCGCGGGTCCAGGTGGGCCTGATGATCTGCATCTTCATGATGCCCTTGCTGGACTCACCGTTGAGTTTATCGGTGGCTTTCCGGACAATTTCTCTGGCATCATGCTGCTGGGCCAGCAGTATGTGCCCTGCACCTGTTAGCATTGCCAGCATGAGAGTTGTAATAAGTTTAGTTTTCATCATCATTCAGGTTTAAATAACTTTTTATCACATAATCTTTAATTTCTTCCAGTTGAAAATTTTCGGGATCCATAACATAGTTCAAACTGATCCCGTCCATGAAAGCACCAAACATTAAAGCTTGCATTTTTGGATTTTTGTAGCCCTTATTTTTGAAATATTCTTCCATGATGGCAAGCGTTGATTCTATTAATTTTCGATACTTTTTCTTTAAAATGGAAAAAACTGTAGGTTGTAATGCCAGGGCAAAATATAATTTCCAGTAATTTGTTCTGCTTTTTAATGTAAGCAAAGACATTTCGATGAAATATTTAAATTCACTGTCTGAGAGTATGCCATCTTCGTTTGTATCAAAATAGTCGATGAATTCCTGTATTCCTGAATTCATAATTTCCATCAACAGTTTTTCTTTGCTTTCGAAATAGTTGTAAAGCAAGCCTTTGGAGATTTTTGCTTTCTTTGCGATGCTGCTAATTGAAGTTGCATGAAATCCCTGGTTGGCAAAAAGATCCAGGGCACTATCCAGGATCAGTTTCTTCTTACTTTCCCTGATGTCATCGTATTGTTCTTTTGTTCTGGGACTCATAATTCATATTTTATTAATTGACCGGTCAGTCATAAATCATTTCTTTGAAAACCGTTCAAATGTTTTGATTGAACGGTCGGTCAAAAGTATTTGAAATATTGATTGTTGTCAAGTGTTTTTGTGAAAAAATTTTATCAAATATTTGTATGTGTTTGATTTATTGTTCTTTGGCTTGCAGTATTTTTCCCATGGCTTCTTTAACTTTTTCGGGTTGCCGGGTGCCGATCAGTAATTTTTTACCGGAAGTGAGAACCAATTGGAGACCATTCCTTCCACTCATATTAATTGCTTTTCCTTTGCCTTTTTGCAATCCAAAGCGTAAGCCCCAGCCACCGAACTCCCGGATGGGTTTATAATCGCGTATGTACCATTCTTTTATATCGTCCGGTTTTATTTTTTTGTTCCACTGATGGGATACATTTTATAATAGATTCCATCTCTCCGAAACTCAGTGACCATTTTTATCCAAAAGATCAGAATGACTGGAGCAATCACAATAATTCCAATCAAAACAAGTCCCAAATCTGAAACCGGATTGTTGCCAAATGGGCTATCAAAAACAAGCTGCTGTATGATGCCCCACAGCCAAATACCCAAAACAATCACTAAAATGACGAGGATCCACCATTGGCGGAATTTCTTGGTTTCTTTGAAATAGATTTTCGACATATGGAAAATTTTATGTAAAAATATTAATTAAAGTCGGTTTAAACCTGTCAGGTTTCCGAAACCTGACAGGTTTGGCAAAACAAAACAAAACAATACAATCTGATTTTTAAATTCTCCTCCCTGAACATAATCCCCCCAAACTTGTTATGTGTAATGAATCTAAATAGTGTATGATAAAAAGAGCAATAGTCATAGGAGCAGGATTTTCGGGATTGGCAGCAGCAGCCTCCCTTGCCAAAAAAGGCTTCCAGGTCAAAGTCCTGGAGAAACATAATATGGCTGGGGGGCGTGCCAGGAAATTTGAAACGAACGGTTTCATGTTTGATATGGGGCCCAGCTGGTACTGGATGCCGGATGTTTTTGATAAATTTTTTGAAAGCTTTGGCAGGAAAACTTCAGATTACTATGATCTGAAGCGGCTGGATCCTTCTTACAGGGTTTTCTGGTCAGAAAATGACCATACTGATCTTCCTGTGGAAGAAGATCAAATGAAAGATTTGTTTGAATCCATTGAGTCGGGAGCTGGAGAAAATCTGGATGCATTCATGCAAGATGCTAAATTTAAATATGATATTGGCATGAGTGATTTGGTTTACAGGCCAAGTTACTCAGCACTTGAATTTGCAGAATTGAAAATTGCCGCAAATGCATTAAAGCTTCAGATATTCAGATCTTTTGACAAACACATAAAGAAATATTTCAAGAGCAGGAAACTCCTTCAATTAATGGAATTTCCAATCTTGTTCCTGGGTGGCACCGCTAAAAACACCCCTGCATTATACAGCCTGATGAATTATGCTGATGCAAAGCTGGGAACCTGGTATCCAATGGGAGGGATGTATAAGATCATTGAAGGAATGCAGAAACTGGCTGAAGAGCAGGGAGTAGAGTTTTTATTCAACCAGGATGTACAGAATATTGAAATTCAGGGAGGACTGGTTCATCATGTTAAAACTCAGGACAGCATTTATGATGCAGACTTTGTGGTGTCCGGCGCCGATTATCATCATACCGAAGATCAACTCCTGGATGCTGATTCTAGAAATTATAATGAAAAATACTGGGAAAATAAACAAATGTCTCCCTCTTCCCTCATCTTTTACCTCGGGGTAAACAAAAGGCTATCTAATCTGCAACATCATAATTTGTTTTTTGATGAAGATTTTGCAACCCATGCGCACCAGATCTACAAGAATCCGCAATGGCCCGACAAGCCTTCCTTTTATATTTGCGCACCTTCCAAAACCGATCCTGCAGTTGCACCCAGGGATCATGAAAATCTTTTTGTCCTGATGCCGGTGGCCGCCGGACTCGAAGATAAGGATGAAACCCGTGAAAAGTACTTCGAACTGTTTCTCGAAAGATTTGAGAAACTTACCGGACAGTCGATCCGGGCGAACATCATCTACAAGCGATCTTATGCTCACCGCGATTTTCAGAATGATTACAATGCTTATAAAGGAAATGCCTATGGCCTGGCCAATACATTGATGCAAACTGCTTTTATGAAGCCAGGCCTGAAAAATAAAAAGGTGAAGAACCTCTTTTATACCGGTCAGCTTACCGTTCCCGGTCCCGGAGTCCCTCCGGCCATCATTTCGGGGCAGATCGTAGCCTCTGAAATTGCCAAACAAGCAGGGATGCTAAATAAAACAAAAGAAGCTTTATGAAACAGATATTCGACAAGCTGTCACTCAGGGCAAGCAAAATGACCACCAGGGCCTATAGCACATCCTTTTCGATGGGCATCAGGTTCTTTAACAAAAAGTTCCATGATCCGATCTATGCGATTTATGGCTTTGTGCGCTTTGCAGATGAAATCGTGGATACCTTTCATGATTATGATAAAAAGAAGCTGCTGGATGATTTCAAGGCAGATACTTTTAAGGCCATTGAGGAAGGAATCAGCCTGAACCCTATTTTGCATAGTTTTCAACAGATCGTAAATCAGTATCATGTTGATCGTAAATTAATTGAACAGTTTCTATACAGCATGGAGATGGACCTGAATCAGCAGGAGTACGACCGGGAGAAATTCGATGAATATATCCTGGGGTCTGCTGAGGTTGTTGGCCTGATGTGTTTAAAAGTTTTCGTTGAAGGGGACCGGGAGAAGTATGAGATGCTGAAACCTTCAGCCATGAAACTGGGTGCTGCATTCCAAAAGATTAACTTTCTCCGGGATCTAAAAGCCGATCATATAAAGCTCGGCAGATCTTATTTTCCCAATGTGGACCTGTCTAATTTTATACAGGAAGACAAAGAAAGAATTGAAAGAGAAATAGAAGCCGATTTCAAAGATGGCCTGAAAGGCATACGTAAATTGCCCTATGGTGCGCGGCTGGGGGTTTATATCGCTTATGTGTATTTCTTCCAGCTATTTAAAAAGATCAGGGAAACACATCCCCAAAAACTTATGAAGGAAAGGATCAGGGTGCCGAATTCTGCTAAGTATTCTCTATTGCTGTCATCATACTTCAGGCACAGGATGAATCTGTTGTGATTCATCCACCTGGTCCTTTTTAAGAATTTCAGATTCCAGATTTCAGATTTCAGATTCCAAATTTCAAATAATGAAAAAAATCCAAATTCGAATAAGCAAAACCCTTCCAAAAAAAATGCGGAGGGGATTTTTACATGAATTCAGTTATCTGATAATGCTGATTTCTTTAAGTTTCTCATTTAATGCATCTTCACAGGATGTACAATCCATTCGTGTGTCGTTTTTTTCGCTTGATGAAAAAGATTGTGGATGGATGGACTTTGTGGAAAGCTTAGATAAAAATGAATCGGCGGTGGCAATGGCTTATAAAGGATCTGCTTTGGCAGCTTCAGCGCAATGTGTCAACGGACCCTTTAACAAGCTAAAGCAGTTTAACAAAGGGCGTGATTTTTTAGAAAAAGCCGTAGCTTTGGAGCCTGATAATGCTGAAATCAGATTTTTACGTTACCAGGTTAAACGCGAATCGCCCTGGATTTTGAATTATAAAGATCTTGATGAGGATAAATCTATCTTGATAAAAGAAGTAATGAAAGAGAACAGCAGCATGGATGCATTCCTCATGAACAAAATGCGGGAGTATTTGTTGAATAAAGCAGATTTGAGTTACCTGGAAAAAGAAAAAATTAATAGCTTGAATCATAATAGCAATAGAGATGGTTGAAGAAAAAGTAATTTTGGTTGACAAGCAAGATGAACAAATTGGTTTGATGGATAAGATGGAGGCCCATGAGAAGGCGGTTCTACATCGTGCTTTCTCAATTTTCATCTTTAATAGCAAGGGTGAGCTGATGCTTCAGCGGAGAGCCTTAAGCAAATACCACTCTCCCGCTTTGTGGACCAACACCTGTTGCAGTCATCCCCGTGAGGGTGAAACCTACATGGAAGCTGCGCACAGGCGCCTGCAGGAGGAAATGGGTTTTGATTGCGATTTTGAAAAAGCATTTGATTTTATTTATAAGGCTGATGTTGGAAAGGGATTGACCGAGCATGAATTTGATCATGTACTCATAGGAGAAAGTGATAAATTGCCTGAAATCAATCATGATGAAGTTGAAGATTGGAAGTGCATGAAATTGGAGGATATTAGAGATGATATCAGGGCAAATTCTGATCGATACACAGTTTGGTTTAAAATTGCATTTGATGAGTTGCTGAAGTTCAGGAAGCTTGATAATGCATGACATACGGATCTGCGACTTTGGATCCTTAAGCTTATGAATTATCCGGGCTAAATCTCAAAGTAGGCACGAAGATTTAAAATTCAGTTTTTCCCAGGTAGCTTTTTAGATTATTAATTTGAAACGAGTTGATTATGAGCTGGTATTTTATTGCACTAACCCTTCTGGCCGCATTTCTCTTTATGGAATTTATGGCCTGGTTTACACACAAATATGTAATGCACGGATTTCTCTGGAACCTGCATAAGGATCATCACATCCGCGACGAACGATTGTTCGAGTGGAACGACCTCTTTGCTGTCTTTTTTGCTGCGGTGAGCATCATCATGCTTTATCTGGGAGTCTCAGCAGGCTTTGATTATAAATTCTGGATCGGGGTGGGGATCTTTCTGTATGGAGTGGCCTATTTTCTTTTTCACGATGTGTATGTACACCAACGAGTAAAGATGTTCCGTAATTTTTCAAACCGCTACTTGCGCGCTACCGTTAAAGCGCACAAAGAACATCACTCTCCGCATACACACGAAAATTACGGTTTCCTTATCGCACCGGTCAAATATTACAAAGAAGAGTTCTTCAAAAAGTCAAATCAAAAGCCAAAATCAATCATTAATTATTAATTGTTAATTATTAATTAAAAAGTGTCAATCTATCTAACCATAAACCTGTTGTCGATCAGCATCCCTTTTATTGCCGGCTTTGATCGAAAGCTGAAGTTTTACCGGCAGTGGAAATACCTTTTCCCGGCCATGCTGCTCACGATGGTTCTTTTCATACCGTGGGACGTGATTTTTACGGACCGGGCTGTATGGGGATTTACGCCAAAATACCTGAGTGGCATCGATCTGATCAACCTGCCGATTGAGGAATGGCTGTTTTTTATTTGTATACCTTACGCCTGCATTTTTACCTACGAATCACTGAATTACCTGGTAAAGAAGGATTTTCTGAAGAAATATGTGGGTGCGATCAATTATTCCCTTATGGCGATCCTGGGAATTCTGGCCATCATTTTTCATGACCGCATTTACACCTTTGTTACATTCACCCTGATGACACTATTGCTTGCCCTCCAACAGCTCGTGATCAAAGGAAAATATCTCGGCCGTTTTTATTTTTCCTTCCTGTTTGTGTTGATACCTTTCTTTATCGTGAACGGTGTGCTTACCGGATCCCTGATCGATGACCAGGTGGTTTGGTATGACAATACCGAGAACATGGGCATCAGAATGTTCACCATCCCGCTTGAAGACAGTGTTTATGCCCTCCTGATGCTGATGATGAATGTGAGCATCTATGAATACCTTAAGAAGATCTATTAGCGCCTGATCATCTTGGCCGGCGTACAATCCCTACAACCAGACTGATCAGGAATAAGACAACAAATACCCAAAACAAAATTTCTGCAATGGCCGCAGCTCCTGCTGCAATTCCGCCAAATCCAAACAATGCTGCTATCAATGCAATGATAAAAAATACAAGGGCCCAACGTAACATAACTTTCTGTTTATTGATTTAACATCTGATGCAACAATATCTTGCCAGAATTGGCAAATGTTCTGGCGCCTGTTCCTTAAAAGGTTTAAATTCAATTGAATATGCTTTTTTATGCGTTGAGAAAAAGCCTGCTTCCAGAATGCTACTGTAGATTTCTCTCCCGTATGGATCTTGCGGGATAGCTATATGTACCGTGCGGGATTTCAAGGCACTTTCCTGTCGTGTGGCAGAAAAGCTTGATTAGAAAACTGTCTATGTTCGGATGTTAGTGTGGCTATGTTCGTTAACGGATCAGGATATTTAATTTGCCTTCACCTCTGTTTTGCGAAAATCAAAAGCGGGATCATAATCCCCGCTTATGATGCCGTTTTCACCGATCCGGTATCCTTTGGAATTCCTGCCGGTCTTTACGATCCTTTTGCCTTCGCAGGCACTTATCGCGGTCCATTTGCAGTTTTTACAATGCAGGGTCCCGTTGATCTGGACGCCCCAGCATTCGTCTGTGGAAAGAAATGATGTGTCGATTCGACGCATAGTGGTAATTTTCAACTAAAATACTGATTATATGCAATCACTTATTGTGATTTATGTCACAGTGATTCGGGGTATATGTATTCCCAGCCAAATTCTTCCATAAAACCTTCAAAGATCCCTGCCTTTTTCTTTCCATGCTTCGAAAGCTTTTTCAGGATTTTTTTCACCGGTTTGATTCTGTTCAGTTTTTCGGGATTTTTGGAATAGAATTTATCAGCATAGCAGATGATCTTTTCCTCTGTGGTTTGTGGTGTCATATCCCTTCTGGGCAGGGGCAATTTGGCTTTGAGAATGTCATCCACTGTTATGCCCACCCCGATATGCCTTTCGCAGATGGGTGCGATATCATGTAAGCCCTCACATTCAAGGAGTTCCCTGCCGAGAAAGGTGTGTGCGATATACGGAAAGTCTCCGTAACAGCCTATCTCCGGGGCGTGGGTTTTAAAAATACCAATATCATGCAGCATGCAGGCAGTTTTAATGTATTCCATGTTGGGATTGAGATGCGCATTATGTTCGGCGATCCGGAGGGCCAGTTTAGTCACGTTCATCACATGGGTATGCAGTATCTTATAAGCATAGCTATCCTTTGGATAATACTTTTCAATAATACTTTCCGCAAGCTCTGTCATCAGGATTTCTTATTAAGATTTGCCAGGGCTTTGAAGTCGCTTCCTCCCGGGCTCTGGAATATCTGCAGATCAAAATGCGGAACGGCGGCAATGATGTGATCAAATATATCGGACTGTATATCCTCATATTTTGCCCATTCCTGCAAACGGCTGAAAACATAGATTTCGATCGGAATGCCGTATTCGGTGGGTTGCAACTGGCGCACCAGGAAAGTCATATCCACATTGATCTCGGGCTTGTTACGCAGGTATTCTTTCATATAAGCCCTGAAGATGCCGAGATTTGTCTGCCTTCGCCCATTGACCAGCACAGAATTATCAATATTGTATTGCTTGTTGAATTCTTCAATTTCCTGGTCTCTTTTTTCAACATAAGCACCTACCGACTGGAATTTCTTGAACTTTTCAAGCATTTCCGGATTGCAGAATTTTACGCTTGACATATCAATATTGATGGAACGCTTGATCCTTCTCCCCCCGGATTCTTCCATGCCACGCCAGTTCTGGAAATAATCGTTTACCAGTGCGTAAGTCGGGATGGTGGTGATGGTCTTGTCCCAGTTCTGGACTTTTACAGTGGTCAGGGTGATGTCGATCACACTCCCGTCGGCACCATACTTGGGCATGGATATCCAATCGTTGATGCGCACCATGTTGTTGGCAGTCAGTTGTATGCCCCCAACAAAACCAAGTATGGGATCCTTGAAGACCAGCATCATCACCGCAGAAAGAGTTCCGAGTCCGACCAGCAGCGCAGTGGGTTTTTCATTGCGGATGATGGAAATTACGAAGATAATCCCCAGGATAATAAAAATAATCTGAAGAACCTGGATGAATCCCTTTATGGGACGGGTTCTGGAAATTTCAAAGGTCTGGTAGATGTCATTCACGCCATTCAGTATGGATAGCATGATCCCGATGAAAATTACCGTCATATAAATATTCAGGGCACCCTGGATGATACTCACCGCAGTTTCCATCTCGGGCAATGCAAGTGGAATCAGTTTGTAGATTACAATGGCAGGTGCCAGAAAAGCAATCCGGTTGAACACCTTGCGTTCCGCCAATATATCGTCCCAGTTGGTCTTTGATTTTCTTAACCAGTATATGGACAAAACGGGTAATCAGCAATTTTGCGATGTAATAGGATAGGCCAGCAAGGACAAGTAAAACAAAAACTTCGAGGGTTTCCTTCAATAAACCGGCTGTGCTTTCCGAAAGTCCTAAATTAACAAACCATTCGGATACTTGTTTTCCAAGGTTTTCAAACATGAGGCATCATGATTTTGAAAGCAAATTTAAAGAATTAATCCTGAGCTTTTAAAAGCTTGTTGATTTCTTTGTGGTATTTTTCGTTCAGGAACAAACACTGGCCCAGGCACACATTGGTGTCATAAATACGAATCATATCCACCAGGCCTGACTTTCGGTAAAGGATACCCAGTGCGGCATCCCAGTTATTTTCTTTAATATTTCTTTTGATATCCAGCGTCATCTGTTCAAACTGGGCAAAATTGAGTTTCACCGGGATCTCAAAGTAGCCCATCTCGGGGTTTTCCTTGTCCATGTATATCCCATTGTCCAGTTCATCAAGCAGGAAACATTTCTTGATCTTGATAAGGCCCTCATAGGGTTTCAAGCTCCTTCCCTTTGCAAATACAATCCCGGCCTGTTTCATATGCTTTCAGAACCTCAGGGATGAGTTTGTAATTGCTCAGGCCCTTGATCCTGATGCAGACAACCCTTTCATTGAAAAGGTCCACTTCACCGGGAGATCCGTCAAAATAAACCGGGCACTTCTGCTTGGCCGCGACCGTTTTCCTGATGATTTCCTCATCCGTATAAGATCCTTTGGTGACCAGGAAAGCCGATTTGGGATTGGTTTTGTCGGGTACCGTGTCGCCATGATATCCCGGGTAAGGATACAGGGATTCCAGCACCATTTCATCATAACCTACTGATACAAGGGTTTCTTTCTTTTCAATGGTACCGATGATCTCCAGGATGGTCTTGTCAGTTTTCATATCTCCGATTGTAATATATTAAATATAATGAATATTAAATGTTTTAGCGAATATAAACATTTTTTATAATTACATACGTAAATATTTTGTTAATTCAGCACAGAATTTCATCCCTTATTTCCTTGTCAGGAGTACGAAATGTTCGCGGTCGCGCCTGGGCTTTATGGAGTTATAAGCAATGCCAAAATGACTGATGCTGAAGTGCTCAGAAAAAAGCTCAAGGTATTCTTCCGGGCTGCCCCCAAATGGGGGATGGTCGAAGCCGAATTCATGGTTAAACAGCAGGCCTGCCAGTTTTCCACCCGGCAAAAGCAAATGTTTCATATGTCTTACATAATCAGGACGCAAATACCGGGGAAGAGAACTGAAGAATGTTTGCTCGATGATAAGATCATATTTTCCCTGATGCTCAAAGAAATCTTCGTTGAGCAAGTGCCTGACTGGAAAGTCGGGGACTCTGTTGTGAAATGCCCGGATGGCCTCATCGGAGATATCCAGCAGATAAGTATTCCTGAAGCCCTGCCAAAAGAGATACTCCACTTCCCAGGCATTGCCGGCCCCGGGAACCATGATCCGCAGGTTTTTATCTTCCAGCTGGTCGATGTATTCTTTGATGGGGGTGGATACATAACCGATATCCCAGCCGGTCTGGCGTGTGCGGTATTTCTGGTTCCAGTATGCGGTGTCGAGTTTCATTCTTATTCTCACTGCTCGGGAGCAAACATCGGATCCCAGGGGGGCAGCTTTACAGCTTCTTTGTCGAGAATATCCAGGCTTTCCTCATCAATGTATTTTTTAAGGATGATGATTCTGAACATGTATTCATCAAACCACTCATCGGTCATGGTCAGATAACCCTTGTTACCGGCCTTGGGACCCCAGCTGTTCTCCAGCAGCCATTTATCGACCTGGTCTTTCTCGTTAATGTTGAGTCCGATGAGGGCCATTCCATGAGTGGAGGCACTTTCAAAAGTTTTGATCCTGCCTGCTTTATCAATACCGAATTTTACCCCCATCAGGTCCTCGTAATCGTAATTGTTGCGATCCAGGAAACCGGCATCCTTTTCAAGTTGTTTTCCCACATCACAAGAAAAGTACATGGCTTCATTGTCCAGAATGGAGCGCCTGGCGTATTCCTTGATTTTTTCGTTCTGTAAATTGATGTATTTCCAGTTATAACCCTCTATCATATTGCGGTCATATTCGATCTCATAGAGTATTCCATATTCCCTGCTTGGGTCATTCATGAACATCACATATTGTGAAAGGTCGATGCCGACAGCCTTGCTGGTAAAATTCAAGCGGTGTAAATTTCAGTTCACTGCTGATGTTGCCCTCTTTGTCTTCGTATTGCCAGCTGAACTCCTGTGGAGGGTGCCCCAGTGAAAGAACCAGTATTCGGTAAACTTTCGAAAGCATTTCAATTTTGGCCTCACGGATTTCCTCTATACTTTTTCCTTCCTTTGCCATCTTGCGGATTTCCAGGGCATCTTCCCTCAGCTTTCGTGCGATCAGCTGGCGCATGGTGGAGGTTTTTTCCGACTGGTAGGTTTCGGGCATGGCTGATTTCGGTACCAGGCCGTATTTTTGTACAATATCGGCGAAAGTGGTCCATTGGCCGCCATCCCCGATGGGGTTTTTAAAAAGCCACGTTACTGTCCTGTCGTCATCTGCCTTGTTTCGTGTTGCAATGATGCCCTCCAGGAAGAGATTGGATTTCTCCAGCTGGTCGTAAAAGAAATTATAGGTTTGAGAGAACTCGAACTCTTTCAGCTTGTATTTTTCCATTACCACCGGCTTCAGGATATTCTGGCCTGTAAAGAGCCAGCATCTGCCTGATGATTTCTGGTCAGTGATCCCGGCAGTTTTTACTTTGTGCGAGAAAAAGTGATTAACCTTACCTTCATTGGCCCGGTTCAGTGCCAGTTTATGGATGTCGTTATGGGTAACTGCGTTGATCAGGGCCCTGTCGTCTTCATCATCCCAAACGGATTGTTTCAGTTTTTCCATTACATCTTCTGTAATGCTAGCATTTTGCTGGGCATCGGCAGTGCCGAGCAATCCAAACATAAAAACGAATAATAAAAGCTTTTTCATAAAAATATTATTTGTGTCCTGCTGTGATTTATCCACCGGATCTTTTGGCCTTGTAGCCTGCATTTTTCAGTATTTCAATGATCCTTTCCCTGAAATCTCCCTGAATGATGATTTCTCCCGCTTTTGCCGAGCCGCCAACACCACATTTTGATTTCAGCATTTTTGCCAGATCTTTCAGGTCTTCATCCTGGCCCACAAAGCCTGTGACCAGCGTTACCTGTTTTCCGCCCCGGTTTTTCTTATCCAGCATTACACGCAGATCTTGTTGGTGGGGCGGAAGGGTTTGCTCCATATTCCCTGTTTCTTGATATTCATAGTCAAAATCCGGGTTGGTACTGTATACAATTCCCTTTTTTTTAGGCTTCTTCGACATACAATGCTTTTTAAGGAATAAGGATCTTCAAAGATAAGGGATTAATCTTGAAATGAAGTTTCTTGCCGAGTTTGAGTGGTTCACCGTCCAGATTTACTGTCCTGTTCTTGCTTTGTTCCAGGATCACCTCCCTGGCTTTAATGATCTCCACATAACGCGACTTATCAATCTGGTTGAAGTAAAGCAAATGGACCACCAGAGGCAATTCGATCAGTGGCACTTTCTTTACGATGCAAACATCGATCAAGCCGTCATCGAGTTTGGCTTTGGGGGCAATGGTTGTATTGTACCCGAACTGGTTTGAGTTGGCAAAGCTGATCAGCAAGGCGCTGTCGACCAGTTCCCGGCCGTCGATGAGGAGTTTGTATTTTTTTTCTTTGTAATAGGTGTATTCCTCGCTCACGATCCTGAAGTAAGAAAGAAAACCCCTCTTGTCTTTTTTGGCAAATTTCCTGGCTACCTTGGCATCAAAGCCAACACCGGCAATGCTCACATACATGGTGTCGTTCACATCCACCGTGTCTATCCTGGTCTCGTTAAAATTATTGATCAGCTCTATTGCTGACACCGGGTTGGTGGGGATCCTCAGGTGATGTGCCAGGCCGTTGCCCGAGCCAAGGGGTATGATCCCCAGGGTGGTAACTGTGCCGGTCAGCGCCCTTGAAACCTCATTGATGGTCCCGTCACCACCGGCAGCAACCACAAGGTCAAAACTTTCCCTAACAGCATCAACTGCCAGGGAGGTGGCATCCCCTGCTTTTTTCGTATATGAAATGTCGGCATCAAATTTATTATGATCCAGATGGGTTTGTATATACTGACCCATCATGTCCTTTCTCCTGACACCGGATATGGGATTGATGATGATTTTTATTTTTTTCTTTCCGGATCCCATGTTCAATCGATCGTTAATTTGTTATTAATGAGGCTGTAATTGTACTGCTGGATGATGGCCTTCAGAAATCTCTCCATCGAAGATACAATTTCCGCTTCTTTTTTCAGCAGGTTGTGCCTGAGCAAGGGGTCATTTACGTAATTGTAAAGGGCAAGACTGGTGGAGCCGTCAAAGATCAGGATATGATTTCCCTGGACCAACTGGTAAGTTCCTGCTGTGAACTGTATGGCAAAATGCCTGGATGTGCTGTCGGAAAGGTCATTTCCAAATGCAATGAAGCCCTCATCAAAATGCAGTTTATTTAAAATAGTTGGCATGATGTCCGTTTGCTGGGCAACTTTATTCTGCAAACCACTTTGTTTTGTCCCTGGTTCGAAAAATACGATTGGAATACGGTAATTGCCAATTCGGTTGCTGTATTCGGCCACGTATGATTCAGAGGTGTGGTCTGCAGTGATCACGAAAAGTGTGTTCTCGTACCATGGCATCTGAGCGGCCGTTTCAAAGAATTTCTTAAGGGAATGATCTGCATACATAATGCTTTCCTGGATTTCCAGGGGACCCTTTTTGAATTTCCCCTTGAATGATTCAGGAATGGTATAGGGATGATGGGATGACAGGGAAAAGAAGCTCCCCATGAATGGTTGCGTCATTTGGTTGAGTTGCCGGGCAAAATACTGGAAGAAGGCATGATCGAAGATTCCCCATTTACCATCAAAGTGTGTGTCGTCATTGAATTCTTTCCTCCCGTGATACTCATCAAAACCTGACAGGCTCGCAAAAGCATCAAAGCTCATGGTGCCGTTGTTGCCCCCGTGGAAGAAAGCCGTATGATAGCCCTTTTCGCCAAGCAGGCTTGCCAGGCTGTTGATCCTGTTGCCGGCGTATGCTGAAGTGAGAAAATCCGTTTGCATCAGGGTAGGCAGGGATGCCGTGATCGCAGGTATGGCTTCGATGCTCCGCTTACCGTTTGCAAAGGCATTGAACGAAGTTCCTGTTTTGATGAGGGAATCAAGAAAGGGAGTAAATGTTCGGAATCCCTCTTTTTCCTGATTCAGGGCGCCGATATGCTCGGCACTGAAGCTCTCCAGGATGATCAACACAATATTCCTGGAAAGGAAGCGGGTGGATGTACTGTCGGGTAAATAGCGGGGAGAATAGATCTTATGAACTTCTTCCTGCCCGAAAAATTGTTTTTCTTCCAGCCCTTTCTGACCCACGGTTTTTATCAGGCTGAAAGGGGTGTTCAACACGAGTGGGATGTACTTTGCCCCGCTGTGTATTGCCGCTGTTGTCAAACTGATGGGTTTTAGCTGGAATCCACCCCTGATGATGACAACACTGATGGAAGCCGAAATTATCAGGATAATGAATTGCTTCACAATGGTTCCTGCCTTTGTACGGTAGTCCTTTACCTTCCCCAGTTTGATCCTGGATGACAGATAAATCAGTGCAACAGAAAACAATAGCCAACAGAGGAACTCCGGTAAAAACTTCCCGATGAACTGGGGGATCAATCCCAGGAACTGCGTCTCTTCACTGGAAATAAACTGAAAAACCTCGGCTGTCATTCTTTTCAGGGTAAAGCGGTAATAAACGGTATCGATGAAGTTTGCCGCAAGTGCCAGAATGTTTGGCAGCAGGTAAAACACAATATTTGCCGGTTTGTAATAGTATGGGTGATAGCGAAGACGAAACGGGACCAACATCAGGAAGATAAAAACCGAATTGATCATGAAAAGCGTCGACAGGTCGAAGCGGATCCCCCAGAGCAGAACTTCCAGCAGTTCCCCTGTTGAGATACCGGCAAAATACCGAACATTGAAAAGGTAAAAGGCCAGCCTTGAAAGCCAGATCAATGCAAATGCCCAGAACAATTTGATCAGCAACACAGACAGAATCCTTCTTCCATGTAAATTTTTCCCGTTCATCCTTGCAAAATTAGCAATTTACGCCCAGCATCGAATACTTTGTAAAACAGATTAGCAGCGTATTTTTTTATATCTTTAAAGTTTGAAAAAGGGAATTGGGGTTTAATCCCTTACAGAATGTTTGTTATTCCTAAATCATCATTCATGAACCAGGAAAAGGATAATCAGCAAATAAAAAGGCTTCAATCGGAAAACGAGGTTCTTAAAACCCGGGAAGAGCGTTTCCGCAGTCTCTTTGAGAACAGCACCATTGGAATGTACCGGACCACTCAGGAAGGTGAGATCTTGATGGTCAATCCACAGGCTCTCAGGCTACTGGGATATAAAAGTTTTGAGGAACTTGCACAAAGAAACCTTGAAAAGGAAGGTTTTGAACCCACTTATCCCCGGAAGCAATTTATCAGGGAGCTTCTTAAGCATGGAAAGATCACAGGACTTGAGTCGGCCTGGAAAACCCGTGACGGAACCACGCTCTACGTGCGGGAAAGTGCCGTTGTGGTGCAGGACAAACACGGGAAAGTTAAGTACTTTGAAGGAACTTTTGAAGATATTACCGACCGGAAAAAGGCTGAAATTTCTTTAAAAGAAAGCAAAGAGCAGCTTGACCATGTACTTTCGGGAAGCAACGAAGGCTTTTTTGACGTGATTATAAAAAGCCGGGAGATCATCATCTCATCCAGGTACCAGGAAATCCTCGGATGCAGCAAGCCCAGGAGAAATATTAAACTCAGCTGGAAAAAGTACTATGAGTTTATTCATCCGGATGATCTAAAGCGGGTTATGAATTTCACCAGGCGAATACTGGAAAGCAGGCAGAAGGATCATTTCGAAATTCAATTCCGCATCAATACACTGGAAAGTGAAGACAAATACCTACAAATCAGAGCCAGGGCGGTAGGCTTCAATGAGGACGGAAGCATTAGCAGGATTGCTGGAACCGCTTCGGATATTACGGAGAAGGTCCATTTACAGGAAAGCTTGCAAAAGAGTGAGCAACGCTACAGAGCCCTCTTTGAGTTTTCACCCATTGGATTGTGGGAGGAAGATTTCAGCAGGGTGGCCAGAGCGATCAGGAAGTTAAAAAAATCGGGCTTGAGCGATTTCAGGAAATACCTGAAAGAAAATCCCGGATTTATCAGGGAAACAGAAGCAAAAATTCGGATTTTGAATGTAAACAACACGGCAGTGGCCATGTACCAGGCCAGGTCGAAAGAACACCTGATGCAGTCTTATGATGAAGTGTTCCGGGATTCCCACAAAGCATTTGTGACCGGTATTATGGATACGATCTTCCGGGGTGAATATTCGTACTCCAGGGAAAATGATTGCCTCACCTTAAGTGGCAGGAAAATGACAGTGTATGCCCGCTGGTCCGTAGCTCCGGGATATGAGAAAGATTATTCCAGGATATACATCACCGATTCCGATATTACCGGGATGAAGAAAACCGAGGCCGCCCTGAAAAAGGCCAAGAAAAGGGCAGAGGAATCGGATAAACTGAAATCAGCTTTCCTGGCCAATATGTCGCACGAGATCCGTACCCCCATGAACTCCATCATCGGTTTTTCAGAGATACTGGAAGAGGCTGATTCATTCAGCAATGAGGAAAAGCAAAAATTTCTCAGCATCATTCAGCAAAATGGCAAACAATTGCTGGGATTGATCAATGATATCATTGATATTTCAAAGATCGAAGCCGGACAACTGAGTTTTTCAATGAGCCATTTTGATGTAAATGCCGTTCTGAATGAATTGCTTCTGACTTTCAGATCCCAGATTCAGTCGGATGACGAAAAAAAACATAAGCCTTCATTTTTCTCCCGCTATTAAAAGTAGTTTGATGCTGCGCTCCGACCCGGTGCGCTTCAAGCAGATCTTCACCAATCTGTTGAGCAATGCCATTAAATTTACCGAAAAAGGCCGGATCGATTTTGGTTATTTTCAGCAAAACGGAAAGATCAGGTTTTTTGTTAAAGATACAGGAATAGGGATACCTGTTTCAAAGCAAAAAGTGATCTTTGAACGCTTCGGGCAGGCTGAGCCCATGGGGAAGGCAAACCAGGGCGGAACGGGACTAGGCCTGGCAATTACAAAAAACCTGGCTGAGATCCTGGGAGGAAAAATCTGGGTGGAGTCCACCCCGGGAGAAGGAGCTGTCTTCTATTTCAATCTGCCTTATTCAGAAGAAATGAAAACAAGCGGCAAAAGTCCGGCATCCGATAACCCACGATCTTCAGATAAATTACCTGATTGGAAAGACCGTAATATCCTGATTGTGGAAGATGACGGCCCCAGCTTCGAAGTGGTTTCGGTTTTTCTTGAACCCACCGGCATAAATATTGAACATGCAAGTGATGGTGCTGAAGCTGTTCTGAAATATAAAAATGGACATTTCGACCTCGTTTTAATGGATCTCAGGCTGCCTGAAATGAACGGTTTTTCCTCACTGGAGAATATTTTGAAAATGAATCCCGAATGCAAGGTGATCGCTTATACGGCTTATGCCATGGCACAGTCGAGGCAAAACTGCCTGGATAAAGGATTTGTGGAATATCTTTCCAAACCTCTTAAAAGGAAAGAACTTTACAGGGTAATTGAGCAAGTAATCCGCTAAAAGTCATTTACAGTTGTTTTTATTAAATTCGGGAAGAATTAAAACTCATTGTTTTGCCTTATAAAAACCTGCTGATCAAATACTGGGGATATTCATCCTTCAGGCCATTACAGGAAGAGATTATTCAGTCTGTGATGGATGGAAAGGATACCCTTGCGCTCATGCCAACCGGCGGGGGCAAATCCATCTGTTTCCAGATACCCGGTCTGGCCATGGAGGGGGTTTGTCTTGTGATCACCCCCTTGATCGCGCTGATGAAGGACCAGGTAGAAAACCTGCGTAAAAAAGGCATCAAGGCAGCTGCGATATATTCCGGCATGCATGCCCAGGAAATCGGGCTGGTAATCGACAATTGCATCCACGGAGGAACAAAATTTCTCTATGTTTCGCCTGAAAGGCTTGCTACAAGGAATTTTCGTGAGGCCCTCAGAGAAATGAAGATCAATCTGCTTGCAGTGGATGAAGCCCATTGTATTTCTCAATGGGGCTATGATTTCAGACCCCCTTATTTGCAGATTGCAGATATCCGGCAGTTCTTTCCCAGGGTGCCTGTGCTTGCCCTCACAGCTACTGCCACACAGGAGGTGGTTGGGGATATCCAGGATAAGCTTAGGTTCCGGAAACTAAATGTCTTGAGCAAAAGTTTCGAAAGAAAAACCCTCTCTTATTCCGTACTCAAGGTTGAGGACAAAAATGCAAAGCTGCTCAGGATACTGGGCAATATCAAAGGATCCGGTATTATTTATGTACGGAACCGAAGGAAGACCCGGGAAGTTGCGGACTTTCTCAGGCAGAACAAGATCAGTGCCGATCATTATCATGCGGGACTGACTCATGCTCAGCGCAACGAAAAGCAAGCTTCATGGTTAAAGGGTGCTTTAAGGGTGATGGTTTCTACCAATGCTTTCGGAATGGGTATTGATAAGTCCAATGTACGTTTTGTGATCCACCTGGATATTCCTGACAGCATCGAAGCATACTTCCAGGAGGCCGGACGGGCAGGACGGGATGAGAACATGGCCTATGCCGTGATGCTGTATTCCGATTCGGATGTGATCAAACTCAGGAACAATCTGGCCAACGCCTATCCTCCCATAGAAACGATCAAAGCTGTGTACCACGGACTGGGCAATTATTACCAGCTTGCCATTGGCAGCGGCCGGGAACTTGTTTTCGATTTCGATATCAGTGATTTTTGTAATAATTATGATTTCAAACCGGTGATTGTTTACAATGCGCTAAAATTCCTTGAAAAAGAATCCTACCTGAGTTTTGAGGAAAATGCAGATACCTCTTCAAAGATCTATTTCCCGGCCTCCAAAGAAGACCTGTACCGTTTTCAGATTGAGCGGCCCAAATATGATAGTTTTATTAAGACATTGCTTAGGTCTTACTCCGGACTGTTCAATGATTTTGTAAAGATCAAGGAGGGGGAGATCGCCAAGAGGACGAATCTTTCGGAAGCGCAGGTTGTGACGGCACTGAAAAACCTCGACCGTTTTCACCTCCTGGCTTATATTCAGGGTTCGGATAAACCCCGCATTACTTACCTGCAGGAGCGGGTCGACCGGAAAAACCTGCTCATTTCCCGGGAGACCTACCAGGATCGCAAGGAATCGGCCATGAAAAGGATCAAGGCCATGATCGACTTCGTGGTGAACGACCACCACTGCCGGAGCCAGCAATTGCTGGCATACTTTGGCGAGAAGGATACCAGGCGATGCGGCATTTGCGATGTGTGCAAGGAGCGGAATAAAATTGATGTGAATGAAATGGAATTTGATTCCATCCTGGATCAAATCAAGCCCGTGCTGCAGCAAAAACCCCACAGCCTGCTGGAACTTATCGAAACCTTTCCGAAAATCAACGAGGAGAAAATGATCAGGGTGATACGCTGGCTGAAGGACAACGACAAGATCGAAGAGGACGACAACCTGCTGAGTTGGAAAAAGCAGTTCAGGATTAATTTTTAGCTTTGCCGAAAAGCATTTCATGAAACTGCAACCCTCCTTTTATCTCGATGATCATGTTGTGAAAGTAGCCAGAAATTTGCTGGGTAAATACCTCTTCACTGCTTTAGATGGAAAGACCTGCGGGGGCATGATCACGGAAACCGAAGCATACAGGGGGGCTGCTGACAGGGCCAGCCATGCATATGGCAACAGGCGTACCGCCAGGACGGAGGCTATGTACCGCAATGGAGGTGTGGCCTATGTTTATTTGTGCTACGGAATCCACAGCCTTTTTAATGTGGTAACTGCTCCTAAAGGCCTCCCGCATGCAGTGCTGATCAGGGGGATCAATCCAACAACAGGCCTGGAACACATGGCTGCCCGGTTGAATAAAAAGAACATCAGCGGCCGGCACACCGACGGCCCCGGTAAGCTGACCAGGGCCCTTGGCATACATTATTCACATTCCGGTACAGATCTCAGCGGTGATGAAATATGGATCGAAGACCGGGGTCTGGAGATCGGGGACAAATGGGTGAATACCGGTCCCCGCATAGGCGTGGAATATGCAGGGGAAGATGCAAAATTGCCCTACCGTTTTTTGGTGCAGAAAGAATTTTTCTCAAATTGCAAAATCAAATGACCGAAACATTTTGTTTCATCTCTTGAAGCAATCTTCCATTGATCTTTCGATGGAAATAATTATTGAGTTTCTTTTATTGCATAAAAAAAACCCCGCTGCTTGTAACAACGGGGCTTTTCTAAGGCTTCAAAGCTTCTTATTTAACTGTGCTTGACAGTTCATTCCCTGGTTTGAATTTTACAACCTTCTTTGCAGGAATCTTGATTTCTTTTCCTGATTGAGGATTTCTGCCTTTTCTGGCAGCTCTCTTTGCAACTGAGAATGAACCGAAACCTACCAATGCAACACGGTCACCTTTTTTAAGGGCTTTACCTGTTGAGTCAATAAATGCGTCCAATGCTCTTTTGGCATCTGCTTTTGTCAATTTTGCTTCTGAAGCCATTGCTTCAATTAATTCTGCTTTGTTCATTGTTTCTTTTTTTTGATTAATAATTACTTGAAACCCTGCAAATATAAGCGTTCTGCGAGAAAAGTCAAGAAAAAACCCCTAAAATACCCGAAAATGTTAATAAAACAGCGTTTTTGTTAATAAACGACCCTGTTTTCTGCGTGAATAAAGGCTTTTAGGAAATTTGATTCGATTTTCAGGACATTTTCCAATTCCCGGAAAAAGTGAAGCCACGGAGAAAATTTTCTGTATTGAGGGCTTTTCTCCCGGCAAGCTGAAGTTGGTTGATGTGGAACCACCCGTCACTGCATCCGACCTTAAGAAAACTTTTGTTGTCGGTTCTGAGCTCCTTGCTTATTGCTCCTGGATCAGGTTCTTTGCTGCCTGACAGAATTTTTACATCAAGGGGATCGCCTTCTTCAGGGATCATGCTTGAGCGGGCACCGGGATAGGGGCTTAAGCCACGGATGAAATCATATACTTCCTGCAGGCTCCTGCTCCAGTCAATTGCAAGATCTTCGCTGAATAGCTTGGGGGCCGTTTTCAGTGCTGTTTCCTCTTTTATACCGTGTGATTGTTCCAGGCTTTTCACCGCATCCTCCTCGATCAGCTCCACGGTCTTCAGCACCAGCCCGGCACCTCTGGCCATGAGGCGGTCGTGCAAATCGCCTGCATGATCCGTTTCCCGGATAATGACTTCTTCCTGTAAAATGATCCGGCCGGTATCGATCTTGTCATCAATGAAAAAAGTTGTGAGTCCGGTTTTCTTTTCTCCCCGGATAATGGCCCAGTTGATGGGAGCGGCACCCCGGTATTGCGGCAGGAGGGAGGCATGCAGGTTGAAGGTACCGTATTCCGGCAGCTTCCAAACGGATGCTGGCAGCATCCTGAAGGCAACCACCACGATGAGGTTAATCCCGAGCTTTTTCAACTCTCCTGCAAATTCAGGATCTTTCAGGTTTGCGGGTTGCAATACTTTTAATCCTTGCTGCAGGGCATATTCCTTCACTGGTGATTGTTTCATTTTCCGGCCCCTGCCGGCAGGACGGTCTGGTGCACTAACAACTGCGCAGATGCGGTACTTGCTCTCCGCCAACTTGCGCAGGGCAGGAACGGCAAAATCCGGTGTTCCCATGTATGCAATTCTCAAATCCCTTTTCATGACCCGAATTTAAAAAAAAATACCTGACCATTTTTCTGATCAGGTATTCAGGTTTAATTTTTTTATGATTTATCCGGCAAGTGCTTCGGCTCTTTCGATATATCTTTCAATATCGCGGGCTTCCGTACTGCGGTGAAATTCTTCCTTGATCCTTTTATAAATGCGCAGGGCTTTGCTATAATTACCGTCTTCTTCGTATGCCCAGCCGGCCTTCATTAAAAAGATAGGGGTTACAAATTCATTGATGTGTGTATTGGCGGCTTTCAGATAATAATTGGCTGCCTTGTCTGGTTCACCGAGTTCAATGTAAGCATCCCCGATGGCTCCCATCGCCATGGGTCCGATCACCTGGTCTTCGCTTTCAAAGCTTTGCAGATAATCAACGGCTTCTTCGAATTTTCCCTGTTTCAGGTAAATGATCCCGGCATAATAACTTGCCAGGTTGCCTGACTTTGTGCTTCCATACTGATCGGCAATATCAACAAAACCAGGATAATTGCCATCTCCCAGCAAAGCTTTATTAAGAGAATCTTTCTGAAAATACAGCTCAGCCATGAACATTTCCGATTTAGCTTCCTTATTCATGGGGGAAATGTAAAACTTTTTATAACCAAAATAGCCCAGTACGATCACCACGATAATCCCAATAACAATAGTTATCCCTTTTTGGTTCTTTTCAATGAATTGTTCGGTGCTGCTGAGGGCTCCCTCAACGGCAACCATTCTATCATCTGCTCTTTCGGACTTTTTTGCCATATCTGATTGAAATTTGTCGTGCAAAAGTAATTTTTTTTATCCATATATTAAATTGTGCTTCCATTTTTTTTACTTTTGAACTGAATATCTAAAAATTAACCAAATCTTATGTTAATGAAAAAAGCCATCTGGATTACCTTTATTGTTCTGCTGATTATCGGCTTCCTGTATTTCTTTTTCAGCAAAACCCTTGGAAATGAAAACCTGATCATTTTCAGTGTTTTATATGGAATTCAGCTATTACTGGGTCTGCTTTTCCTAACACTGCTCGACAAAAGCCGGAACCAGGTTTACCTGTTGAGCTACTTTATCGTCAGTGCAATGGTTTTTCTAATACTGGTCTTCCGGATGATTTAATGGAATATGCAACTGAGCCAATTGAATGCTGAAACCAAAAGAGAACTGATCTCCTTTTTATCCGAATACATCACCGAAAACAAAAGGCAAAAATTTGAGGATGTGGTGAATTATAGAACCCGCCATATTACCCTGGTTCTTGAGGACCTCTATCAATCACATAATGCAAGTGCAGTGATGCGTTCATGCGATTGTTTTGGTGTGCAGGATGTTCATATCATCGAGAATAAAAATGTTTTTAAAGTGAGCAAGGATGTTGCTCTGGGCGCCTCCAAGTGGTTAAGCATTCATAAGTACAAGCGTACGGAAAATAATACACTTGAAGCCTTTGATACATTGCGCAACAAGGGATATAAAATATATGCCACCACTCCCCAAAAGGATGACATGCTCGTGGATGAGGTTCCGCTGGAGGAGAAAATAGCATTTGTTTTCGGTACTGAGCTGGAAGGGCTTACACCGATTGCCCTGGAAGCAGCGGATGCTTGTGTGAAGATCCCGATGTATGGTTTCACCGAGAGTTTTAATATATCGGTTTCAGCCGCTATCCTTTTGTACAGCATTACACACAGACTCAGAAAGAGCGATGTGGACTGGGCTCTGAAAGAGGAGGAAGCACTGGATATCAGGATCGATTGGGCCAGAAAAGTAATAAAGAGATGCGAAGTGTTTGAGCGGCAATTTTTTAAGATGAAGCAGGGTGGCTGAGGCCAGGGACTTGAAAAGGATTAACAAATTTTGTTAATTTTGTATCAGTTAGTTATGAATTAAAACTTATAGATATGGGAAAAGGTGACAGAAAAACAAAAAGGGGCAAAATCATCATGGGCTCTTATGGTGTGAGACGACCAAAGAAAAAGAGAAACCAGTATGAGGAACCCGAAAAGAAGGAAAAGGTAGAAAAGAAGCCCGCCAAAACAAAGGCAGCTGAAGATAAAGCGAAAGCAGAAGAAAAACCAAAGGAAACAAAAAAGGAAACCGCGGCCGTTAAAGAATCAGCCAAAGAAGAGAAAAAGCTTGAGAAAGCTGAGGTAAAGGAGAAGAAAGAAGAAAAGAAAGAGGAAAAGAAAGAAGAAAAAAAAGAGGGAAAGAAAGAAGAGAAAGAAAGCAAAACCGAAGCAAAGAAAGAAAAAAAGACCGCTGCCACGAAAGACGAAGACAAGAAGGAAGATAAGAAAGAAGACAAGAAAGAAGACAAGTAATTTATTCGGGAATTATTACGGGGAAGAGGCTGGATGCTAAACGCGTCCAGCCTCTTTTTTAAATGTATGGCCCCTTTCCTCAAAGTTTTTGAACTGATCATAACTGGCAGCAGCAGGTGAAAGCAGGCAAATCTTTCCATTGGCAGTGTTTGCTTTGGCAAAGCTGACTGCATCCTGCATATCCTGTGCCATGTACAATTTATGATCCGTCAGGGAGCTCTTTTCCAGCAATTGTTTCATCCGCTTTCCGGCCGGTCCCATAAATATAATATTCGAAAGCCTGCTTTTGCCCAGGTACACGGCCAGGGCATCATAACTCAGGCCCCGGTCGAATCCGCCCAGGATAATACTGTCGGTATCAGGCAGGGATTCCAATGCAGCAATACTTGCTTCCGGGATGGTGGCAATGGAATCGTTGTAAAAATGAATGCCACCATAATTGCCTGCATATTCGAGGCGATGGGGTAGTCCTGTGAATGAACTCAGCGCTTTCGGAATTGTTCCGGAATCGCTACCCGCCAAAAGGCTGGCCGTAAAGGCTGCCATGATATTGTAAAGGTTGTGTTTTCCGATCAGGTTCCTGTTGATATCCTTTTGAAAACAGAAGTCCGTTTCTTTATTTTCAGAAAAACAGATCATATCCCCTTTCAGGAAGCAAGCATGCTCAGGCCTTGAATTAGTTGAGAAGCCATAGATTTTCGCTTTCCCTTCAATTTCTTTAAAAAAGCCCGGTATTTTCCTGTCATCCCCGTTGATGACCGCAAAATCATCTGTCCCCTGGTATCTGAATATATTGAATTTTGCCCTGAAGTAATCTTCTGCACTCTTGTAAAAGTCGAGGTGCTCATCGTAGAGGTTAAGCAACACGGCAATATGGGGCGCATGTTTCACATCCAGCAGCTGGTGGGAGGAAAGTTCAAAGATCAGGCGGGTTTTGTTGGTGATGCGGTGAATAAAGTCGAAAGGAGGTTTGCCGATATTTCCGATCAGGAAAGTATTGACTGCTTGTTCTTTCAAGATATGCGCAATAAGCGAGGAGGTTGTGCTCTTGCCTTTGGTACCCGTTACACCGATGCATTGCCTGCCGAAAAAACGCAGGAAAATATCGGTTTGGGAAGTCAGGTTTTTTATTTCTTTTGAATGTTTTTTCTCCAGCTTTACCCCGGGTGATTTGAGCACCAGGTCATAATCAGCCAGATGCCGGAGGTAAGCTATGCCGGCGTATAGTTTCAGGTACTGGTCCTGGAGGAGTTCGGGGTTTTCTTCCGGGATGCGCTCATTCCAGTCGGCAATGCCAATGGTTTTTTCAGGAAAGAAAGCTCGCAGCAGCCGGTAACTTGACCGGCCCTCCCTGCCAAAACCAAGCAGCATGATCTTCGGGTAGCCTGCAAAATACTCCTTCAGTCTTTCCATTGAATGGCCTCCATGATCATCTTTTCAAATACTGGTTTGAGGAAATTATCGGCATCATAATTCTGCAGAAGCTTTTCAAAACCTCCATCAGTTCCTTTTCCCTGATCTTTACGCTTTTTGTATTCTGCCAGCAATAATGGAAGCTTTCGGCCCGACAATTGAATGCTTTTTTCCAGGGCAGCATTCACTTCGTCCATGGTACCAACACATTCGAATGGTTTTTCCGCTGCATCACCTGTCAGTTGCCACAAAATCTCCAGTAAATCGGCATCCTCAAATAAGTTTTTTCCATAAACTTGTTTCAATTTTTCCAACGGAAGGAAGGCCGAGAGTATTACCCAGGTAAAAAGGCACTTGGAACATTTACCGCACCATACTCCCTGCTTGCTGCCTGCATTGCAGCTTCTGAAATCCAGGTGATAATGATCCAGACCTGAAAATATCCTGGCGATCTGCAATTCATTCAGCGGGCGCAGCAGGCTGAAATACTCGATATCGTCGCTGATGTATCGTCCGGCATAATTCCTGAAATCAGATTCAAATTCAACGGATTTTGAATACTGGTGATTGACACCTGTATCGGGAATGGTGGGTTCATTGGCGCTGGATTCATTTGACAGGGCAATGTAAGGATTGCCTGAAAGAACTGCCCCGAAAAGGGCCAGAAACGCCACTATAGCAGAAAATGGGGTATGTCCGTTCAGGAAACCCTGCTCATTCAGTTTTAGCAAAAGCGGGTCGATCTTTCTCTTTGTCACGATCCATTGATCCTCCGGGTAGCCGGCAATACCAAGCACTTTGCGGTGTACTTCGGCAGGATTGATCACAAATGGCCTGATCTCCCGCTGATGACGGCCCAGGATCTCCAGGCTTACAATGGAATCCTTTCCCCCGCCCACCGGCAAAATGACCTCATCCCCCTGAAAACCGCCAAAACTCCTGAGTTTTTTATCCGATTCAATTTGGAAGCTAAGAAAATCGTCGTATTCAGGTACGATGCCGTTGGTATGAAAGAATTCTCCCAGTCCTTTGTAAAAAAGTTTTTTCCACCATTCCTGCTGCCATTCATCCAGCTGTCCTGTTTTAATCACAATGCCCGGGGAGCAGGTGGCTTTCCAGTAGCTAATCATCTCCGTCATGCCCAGGTTAAAAGCAAGTAGTTCCAGCTTTTCTTTGCGGATGTTGTAAAGGGAATAGAAATCCCGCACCGGGAAGCTGAGCTCGGGCCTGAAACAAAGTTCTTCATTCAGGCGGAAAGAAAACCCAATGTGCAAACCGGCTGCATCCCTTTCTATCCTTATGTCCTCGTAAACCAGAACCGGGTAGTCTTTTCTCAAGCGGTTATAATGATCTTGTCCGTGCCTGTTCAACATTGAATATTGGTATTATTTTTGATTATTAAAACAAAGCACCAAATTTAGTAATTCGGTGTGACATTAGAATATTTTGCCTTATGAGTGATTTTAAAGATATGTTAACGATCAAAACAAACAATATAGCGCCCGGGAAGGGAAAGTTATTAATATCGGAGCCTTTCCTGCTGGATTATTATTTTAAACGTTCTGTGGTGCTGCTGGCCGAGCACAACGAGGAGGGATCTTTCGGAATTATTATGAATAAACCGCTGGATACCGCCTTCAGCGATGTGGTCAAGGATTTCCCTGAATTCGATGCGCAGATATACCTGGGCGGGCCTGTTAAAAACGACGGCCTGTTTTTTGTCCATACCATGGGCGAGAGCATTGACAATTCCACAGAAATCATCGAAGGTCTTTACTGGGGTGGTGACATAGAACAGGTAAAAGAAATGATCACCCTGAAACTGATCAAACCTGGCGATATCCGCTTTTATATCGGGTATTCAGGCTGGGGGGCCAGGCAGCTCGACGGCGAGCTGAAACGCAATTCCTGGGTGGTTTCGGGCATGCCGGCCATGGAACTTTTAAATACAAAGCCCGATCAGCTTTGGAAAAAAACACTGCTTAACCTGGGCGAGGATTATGCCTACTGGCCAAACTTGCCGGCGGATCCGGCTTCCAATTAAAGGATCCAGCCCATGATGCTATGCCAGAAACGGAGCACAAAGCCAGGATTTATTGCTATGGTGAAAACGATCCCGTAGACCGCTCCCCAGAAATGTGCTGAATGCCCTACATTATCCTGTCCTCTCTTTGCCATATAATATGAATACACCAGGTACAGGATCCCGAAAACGAATGAAGGGATGGGGATCGGCAGTAACAGCAGGAAAATGGTCCCTGTGGGATTGATGATGATGCTGGAGAAGACAATAGCTGAAACAGCTCCCGAAGCACCTACCGCATTGTAGTATATGTTTTCCCTGTACTTCCCGAAATCAAACAGTACTGAAAAAACAATACCTCCTGCATACAGCAGCAAAAAATAGAAAAATCCTTTCATCCCGTAGGTGTTGCGAAAAACAGCTTCCACAAAACCACCAAAAGAATAAAAAACGAACATGTTGATCAACAAATGCCCCCATCCTGCATGTACCAGCCCGTAGGTGAAAAAGCGCCAAACCTCCCGCCGGTGTTTGATCATCCATGCATTGAACTTCAGCCTGTCGAGCAATGACGGATTGTTAAATGCCAGCAGGGAAATGAGCACTGTTATGCCAATGAAAAAAAAGGTCATGGTTTAAGGTTTAGCGTTTTCAATGGCTGTATAATCCAGTTCTGAGCCAAGCACGCTGTGCGGGATCAGGTAAATGGCAATCAGCACCACGGAGGCAATGATCGGCCATGTCCTGTTCTCCGGGTTTTTTCGCAAAACAAAAACGGCGATCAGCCAGAAAATGAAAGAGACCAGGGTTTTGTTATCCGTAAGATCGTGACCGAAAGGCCATCCGGCCCAGTAGACATCAAAAGCATATTTCTGCACGATGGGCCCCAGGATCATCCCCCCGCAAAGAACAGCACCACGGTGGCGATGGTATACTGGTAAGTGTATTTACCCCTGACCAAAGCTTCAATACCGGTCCTGATTGAGAAAACCATGGCGAAAAACATGAAGAAAATATGCGGGATCAGGACATAATCAGGCACGGAACCCTTGAAGCGAATGATCACCGGCTCTTCTGTGATCTTCATTATTTTACCATCCTTTTCAAGATCAATTTTATACATGACTTTTCCTGCCGGCGGCTGCTGCGGGATAATGGCTGTGAGCTTACCATCCAGCCATTCCATCGGCTTGCTGGCCCACTTGTCATGGCTCCTGTAACGCCTGTAATGAAAAGTACCATGCATCTGGCTATCTGTTGTTTCTAATTCAACGATTGCATCTTTATCACTGTCCTGCGAGCGGGGGAAATGGTAATCCACTTCACTTCCGTGTAATTCAATGCTTCCACTGAGCGGGTAAGTCGGTCCGGTCATTCGCTGGTAAATGGCGAAACCTCCCATCAGGATAACAGATAAAATCCAGAGTAATACTGATCGTGTTCTTTTGTTCATATTGGTTTTTTTAGTTTGTCCGTTGTGGATCATATCTTTATTGTTACAGAAATTGTATTCCATTTGCCTTGTTAGATGATTGATCCCGTATTCCTTTTTAGTATTTTTTCTGGTGGCAAATGTTTGTGCATTGATCTACTTCAGTTTTGAATTCTTGCTTTGCAAAGCATCATATATTGCCTGGTGAAGATTGGTTCGTATATTCTCCCGCATGATCTTCCCGTTGTTTGCATCGGGATGCACCCGGTTCGACAAAAATACATAAATCAGCTTATTTTCCGGATCGGCCCACACATAGGTGCCCGTAAAGCCTGAATGCCCGAAGGAGGCGAGAGATGCGCTCCTGCAGTTGGGGCCTTCAGGTTCAAAAATGAGCAGGGGTTTGTCGAAGCCGATGCCTCGACGGTTCAGGTAGGCGGGAAACTGGCAGCGGGTAAACTCCTCAATAATATTGTGGTTGATATAATTCCTGCCTCCGTATGTTCCTTGGTTCAGCAACATCTGCATCATGATCGCCAGTTCGTTGGCATTTGAAAAAAGCCCTGCATGCCCGGCAACACCGCCCAGCATGGCGGCTCCGGGGTCGTGCACATCGCCCTGCAGGAGCTGGTGCCTGAAAGATTGATCATCCTCCGTTGGAACGATCCTTTCCCTGCTGAATTTGTTCAGTGGTTTGAAAGTTGTATTTGTAAGCCCCAGGGGCTCATAGAAGTTTTCCTGCACGTACAGGTCGAAAGGTCTGTTTGTAACATATTCTACAATGGTGGATAAAAAATAAAAGCCCAGGTCGCTGTATTTGTATTCGTGTGTTTCCCTTGGGGGTGAGAAGATGATGCTGTCGAAAATATCGTATTTATATTCCCTTTTAATGTAAAAATTTTCGGCCACCCGTACCGGGTATTCTTCCGAAATATGATTGCTGTATATTTCAGGATTCGGTTTCCCGTTCTCATCCAGGGTAAACATATAATAGGGGATCCAGGCCTGCAAACCCGACTGGTGTGTCATCAGCTCACGGATTACAACATCGCCTTTTGCTGTGCCACGCAGGAAGGGAAGGTACCTTTTCATAGGAGCATCTATGTCGATCTTTCCTTCCTGGTAAAGCTTCATGATCGACAGGCTTGTTGCGGCGATTTTTGTAATCGATGCAAGGTCGTACAGGTCGTCGTTCTTAACGGTTTTGTTTTGATCGTAGGTGAAATGACCGAATGACTTATTGTAGAAAACCTTGCCATCTTTTGCTGCCATTACCTGGCAACCGGGGTAAGCTTTGATATTGATGCCTGAAAGGGCGATGGAGTCCATTTTTTGCAGGCTGCTGTCGGAAATATTGAATTCAGCCGGGATGGTATATTCCAGCCTGATCTGCTCCGTGTGCAAACCGGTATTCACCGGGAATTCGGGGGAAGCGGTCACAGGCAAAAAGCCCCTTGCCGGCAGCCCGCCCATCAGTACCTGGGCCGAGATATCCTGGCTGATATCATTGTCCTGGTATGATACCACAATGGCATCGATCGCAGAAGTGCTGTCAAAGTATGCCAGTGCATACGGGCTGGCAAACAGATCCAGTACAGTATTTTTCTCCGCAGCGATCTCCTGTATAAGCTTGATGCTTCGCTGTGTGATCCCGAACTGCTCATGGGCCAGGATGTTTGTTTCGTTCAATGCGATGATGACCAGGTTGAATTCTTCAATTGACTGCATGAGATCTTCCGCTTCCTTCCTTGTGAAATACTTGCTTAGCTGGAAATGTTTGAACTTCCCATAATAATCCAGCCTGTCCTGAAAAGTGTTTTTCTCCCTGTCGCCGATGCTGATGCTGGCAAATCGCAGGGTGTCGGGCCGGTAAAACGGCACCAGGCCGTTCTTGTTCCTGACAAGTGTTATGGCATGCCCATAGAGTTTCCTTTTCAAAAGCTGATCGGAAGGACTGTTGAGATCTTCTGTGAGTCCTTTTTCATCCAGCTTCTCCTCATGGTAGAGAGCATCGTATTTGGCGGCAAGAACTTTTTTACAGGACTCATAAACATTTCTTACAGGTATATCTCCCGCAAGCACAGCCTCTTTGATGGCTGCAATGGCTTTTTCCGCATCCTGGGGCAGCAGCAGCAGGTCATTGCCCGCCCGAAGGGCTTTCAATTCAATTTCACCGGACGGGAAGTATTTAGTTACTCCTTTCATGTCGAGGGCATCTGTTACAATCAGCCCTTTAAAACCCAGGCTGTCTTTCAGCAATCCGCTGACTGTATTGTATGAAAGGGTTGTTGCAGTGTTTTCTTCTTTCTCTAAAAGCGGGAAATACAAATGGGCGATCATGACCGCATCCACCCCTTGGCGGATCATTTCACGGAATGGAAGCAATTCCACCTCATTCATTCTTTCCCAATCCTGGTTAATCAGGGGCAGGGTAAGATGAGAATCGGTCTCCGTATCACCATGGCCCGGAAAATGCTTGGCCGTGGCAATGATCCCGTGATCCTGCAAGCCTTTCATATAAGCAATACCCTTTGAGGCAACATTCCGGGGATCTTCTCCGAAGGAACGCATATTGATGACCGGATTGCGGGGATTCACATTCACATCCACCACCGGTGCAAAATTCATATGCACCCCAATCCTTTTGCATTGCCTGGCAATACTGGCACCCATACTGTAGATCAGGGAATCATCCTGTATCGCACCCAGGGTCATTTGGAGGGGAAAATCCATTACGCTGTCGAGGCGCATGCCCAGCCCCCACTCTGCATCCACGGATATCAGCAGGGGTGTTCGGGCTTTGTTCTGCCACTGGATAGTTTGCCGTAGCTGGGCATAGGGGGTTGAACCAAAAAAGGTCACACCGCCGATGTTGTATTTTTCGATAAGTTTGTCGACTTCCCTGAAATAGCTTTTGCCGGGCTGGTTGGCCCGCACAACAAACAACTGTGCGATTTGTTCTTCCAGATCAAGGGTGTTGAATACAGAATCAACCCACTGGTCCTTAAATTGATGATATAGTGAATCAGGCCTGTTGTGCCGGATTTGCCCCCGGAAGGAACCAGTATCAGACCGAAAATAATCAATAAAAATATTCTTCTCCTAAGATCGTTACTCAACATTAATCTGCCTCCGATAAAAACAACGCTGTCGTAAGTGGTTAATTGAGAACAAATATCTGATTTTTTAGGTTGTCAGGATGAAGTTTTCCATTTTTATTAACATTTGTTTTTTGAGGAAACGAATTCATTTACATTTGGAAAAAATTGCTTATGCCCGACTACGACTATCTTGAAAAGCTTGCTTCCCAGGTGAGACGTGACATCATACGAATGGTTCACGGTGCCAAATCCGGTCACCCGGGAGGTTCACTGGGATGCACTGAATACTTTGTTGCTTTGTACTTTGAGATCATGAAACATGATCCCAATAACTTTACACTCGATGGTATAGGCGAAGATGTTTTTATTTTGTCGAACGGCCATATTTCACCTGTTTTTTACAGTGTTCTGGCCCGCTCAGGTTATTTTGATGTAAAAGAACTGGTAAGCTTTCGCAAGCTGAACTCACGCCTGCAAGGGCATCCCACCACATATGAAAAATTACCGGGAATCAGGATGTCGTCAGGTTCCCTGGGCCAGGGGCTTTCTGCTGGTATTGGAGCCGCCCAGACAAAAATACTGAACAATGACCCCAGCCTGGTGTATGTGCTTACCGGTGATGGGGAGCTGGAGGAAGGCCAGATATGGGAAGCTGCCATGTATGCAACTTCTCACAAAGTGGATAATATCATTGTAACGGTTGATTATAACGGACAACAGATCGACGGACCTGTGGATGAGGTTATGCCGCTTGGCGACCTGAAAGCCAAATGGGAAGCTTTTGGGTGGATGGTCTTTGAAATGAATGGCCATGATTTCAGGGATATCATTGCTACCATAAATGCTGCCAGGGAGAATTGCGGGCAGGATAAGCCGATCATTATCCTGATGAAGACCAAAATGGGCAGGGGCGTGGACTTTATGGAAGGAACGCATGAGTGGCATGGTGTTCCGCCGAATGATGAAGAGGCTGCCCTTGCGCTCTCACAGCTTAAGGAAACTTTTGGAGATTTTTGATTAACATATATGTATAAGTTTTGAGTGATCTTATGAAAAAATATGGCCTCCTCGCTGTATTCCTTTTTTGTATCTTCAGCCTGCAGGCTCAGGAGCAGAAGGAAAAAGAACACTCTGCCCCCCTCACCAGGATTCTCTTTGTTTTCGATGCATCGCAAAGCATGTATGCAGGCTGGCAAAGCGATATCAAGATCAATATTGCCAGAAGGCTGCTTTCCAAGATACTTGACAGCCTGCACCGGGTGGATAAGCTGGAAATGGCTCTGCGTGTATACGGCCATCAGCATCAGTATCCCCCGCAGGTATGTGATGATACCAAACTGGAGGTCCCTTTTGGTGAAAACAATTATGCCCAGATTAAACATCGCCTCAGAAATATTGAACCTAAGGGAACAACCCCCATGGCCTATGCCATTGAGCAGTCGGCCAATGATTTTCCGCCTTGCGAAAACTGTCGGAATGTGGTGGTGCTCATCACTGATGGTAATGAAGAATGTGGCGGAGATCCCTGTGAGGCCTCAAAAAAATTGCAACAAAGGGGACTGATCCTCAAACCTTTTATCATCGGCATTGGCCGGAATATCCGTGACGAACTGAATTGCGCCGGGACTTATTTCGATGCCTCCAGCGAAGAGCAATTCCAGAAAGCCCTGAAAGTCGTTATTTCCCAGGCCCTCAATTCCACCACTGCACAGGTCAACCTGCTGGATGAGAGCAACCATCCTACTATGACCAATGTAAGCTTTACCCTCTATGATTCCGTATCGGGCCTGCCCAAATATAATTATGTACATACCATGAACCATAAAGGACTTCCAGATACGCTCAGCATTGATCCCATCCCTACCTATCGCATGGTGGTACATACTATTCCCAGCGTGAGCGTTCCTGATATCAGGCTTTACAACGGCATGCACAATATCATTGCTGCAAAAATACCCCAGGGGATGCTGGAGCTGGAGATCGACGGGCTGTCGGGCACCATCAAAGACCAGCAATGCATTGTGAGAAAGGCAGGGGATATGGAAACCATTCATGTACAGAATTTTGAGACTACCGAAAAATACCTTGCTGGCAATTACGACCTGGAGGTCCTTTGCCTGCCCAGGATCTATATCAGCAATGTCGAGATCCTTTCAAACCATACCACAACGGTTCAGATCCCTATGCCCGGGATCTGTGTGATCAAAAAGACCACATTTGGTTATGGAAGCCTTTACCAGGAAACCGGGGGAGATTTAAAATGGATTTATAACCTGAGAGACGAATTACCTCATCAGGAATCCTTAATTTTGCAGCCTGGTAAGTACATTGTTGTTTTCAGATCGAAATATTCCAATCGCTCCATGTACACCATTGAGCGCTCTTTCGAAATAAAACCAGGAAAAACGACAAACGTAAAATTATACAGCAACTGATGTTAAATCAAACAGGAGTAAAAACCGATTCACAGGTTCTGATGAAAAAATACGAAGTTACCGGACTAAAGGACACACGCTCAGGATTTGGAGATGCCCTGCTGGAGCTGGGAAGAAAAAACGAAAAAGTAGTCGCATTGAGTGCTGACCTTACCGGTTCAGTCAAAATGAACCATTTTGCAAAGGAATTTCCAGACCGCTTTTTCCAGGCGGGCATTGCAGAAGCCAACATGATGAGTGTTGCTGCCGGAATGACTATCGGTGGAAGGATACCCTTCACCGGTACTTTTGCCAACTTTGCCACCGGCAGGGTGTTTGATCAGATCCGGCAGTCCATTGCTTATTCCAATAAGAATGTGAAGATCTGTGCTTCCCACTCCGGACTTACCCTCGGGGAGGACGGCGCTACACACCAGATCCTGGAAGATATTGGCCTGATGAAAATGCTGCCCAATATGGTGGTGATCAATACCTGTGATTATAACCAGACCGGTGCTGCAACACATGCCATAGCGGATTATCACGGCCCTGTATATCTGCGATTCGGAAGACCCAAAGTGCCCAACTTTACCCTGAAAGATGAAAAATTTGTGATCGGGAAAGCCCTAATGCTCAATGAGGGTGCCGACCTCAGCATTTTTGCCACCGGCCACTTAGTGTGGAAAGCCATTGAGGCCGGGCTTGTGCTTGCCGGTAAAGGAATCAGCCCCGAGATCATCAATATACACACTATCAAGCCCCTCGACCGGGAAGCCATCCTGAACTCTGTTGCCAAGACAGGCTGTGTGGTGACAGCGGAAGAGCACCAGATGAACGGAGGCCTGGGCGATAGCATTGCCCAGCTACTGGCACGCGAGATGCCACGACCCATGGAAATGGTAGCTGTGATGGATAAATTCGGTGAGAGCGGCAAACCGGATGAACTCCTGAAAAAGTACAATCTCGATTCACCGGATATCGTGGATGCTGCCATGAAGGTGATGGCAAGGAAATAATTCATTTATTCGCAGTTTCCCTGCCCATAAATCAAAAAGTTGAAGCCAGATGCGCATATTCCTTACAGGATACATGTACAGTGGTAAAACAACCATTGGAAAGAAAGTAGCCAGGAAACTGGAGCTTCCGTTCTATGACCTGGATGATTATTTTGAGATCAAATACAAGATATCCGTTACCCAATTTTTCGAAAAATACAGTGAAGAACTTTTCCGCAAACTGGAAACCGAAACCCTGGCTGAACTGATCCGCCAGGAAGATAATGTGCTGATCTCTACCGGTGGGGGCACGGCTTGTTTCAACCACAACATGGAATTGATGAATGCAAGCGGTTTGACCGTTTACGTGGAAATGAGCCCCAAATCCGTCTTTGCCAGAATGCAGGCTTCAAAAAGAAAAGGCCTTTGCTGCTGCAGGTCCAGAAGGATAAAGTGGAAGCTTTTATTGAGAAACACCTTGAGGAAAGGAGAAAATATTACCGCCAGTCCCGGCTGACCATAAAGGGAGAAAATGCTGATATCGACCAGATCAGCCGTTTAATCAGGGATGCTGATTTTTTAGAACCGAAGGATAGCTCATTCCGTAATTAACTGTAACTGAACTACATTTTCAACATGTCCGGTATGTGGAAACATATCGAGCGGCTGTATTTTTCCCACCTCGTACTTTTCTTTGAGCATTTGCAGGTCGCGGGCCTGTGTGGCCGGATTGCAACTGATATAAACAATGCGCCCGGGTTGCATTTCAAGGATGGTTTTGATCACTTTCGGATGCATACCGGCCCTTGGGGGATCCGTGATCATAACATCGGGAATGCCCTTATATCCGATGAAATCGGGTGTAAGCGTGTCAACAATATCTCCGGCATAGAATTCGGTGTTTTCGATTGCATTGATCCTGGAATTTTCCTGAGCATCCATGATGGCTGGTGCGATGTATTCCAGTCCGATCACTTTTTGCGCCCTGTGTGCGATAAAATTGGCAATGCTGCCGGTCCCGGTGTACAGATCATAAACCAGTTCATTCCCTTTCAGTTCCGCAAAATCAAGGGCTATGTTGTACAGCTTGTTTGCCTGGCTGCTGTTGGTTTGAAAGAAGGAAAGCGGTCCTATTTTAAATTTGAGGCTTTTATCCAGCTCATCCGGTTTCAACTCCTCCATGATATAGGGCTCGCCGGAGTAGTGCACCGCCTCCAGGTCGCTTATGTCGTCATTCTTTTTCGGATTGATGACAAAAAACAGCGAGGTGATCTCCGGGAAATTTGCCCGGATGTGATCCATCATTTGGTCAATGGCTTTTTCATCCTGCTCCCCGAATACCACGATCAGCATCCATTCTCCGGTACTTGTATTGCGGATGACGAGGTTACGCAACAAACCGCTCTGCTCCCTGGCATCGTAAAAGCTCATGGAGTTCCTGATGGCAAAATCTTTTATTTCCAGCCTTATCCGGTTCATGGGTTCCTCCTGCAGATAGCAAGTTTGGATATCCAGGATCTTGTCGAACATACCGGGCAGGTGAAATCCCAGACCTGATGCTATGGCCGGGTCATCGGAAATATCTTCCGGGTTTTCGAACCACTTTTTGTTAGAAAAGGTGAACTCCAGCTTGTTTCGGTAGTGATAGATTTTATCGGAAGGAATGATATCCTGCATGAAGGCGGTATCGATTTTTCCAATTCTTTCCAGACTGTCTTTCACCTGTTTCTGTTTATAAAACAGCTGGTGTTGGTAATCCATGTTCTGCCATTTACAACCTCCGCAACGGCCGAAATGTTCGCAGCGTGCATCCGTCCTTTTATCAGAATACCGGTGGATCCGGGTGGCATATGCATAAAAAAAAGATTTCTTTTTACGGGTGATGCGGGCATCAATTACATCGCCAGGTACAACATAAGGAACAAAGATCACTTTTTCATTCTGCTTCCCGACTGCCAGGCCCTCTGCACCGGCATCAACGATCTCAAGATTCTCAAAGGGAGGATATTTCTTTTTATTTCTGCTCATAGGAATTCTTTCTGCAAAGGTAAGCATATAAAATAGCTTGAATTAATATGCAAAACTTCTTATATTTACAGATAAATCTGCAACATATTGGTTCAGGCCATTGGGGTTTTTTCGATTGAGAATAGCATATATTGCCGAATATTTAAGTTTCATAAAAATTATAAATTATATGTCTGAGAATGATGAATTACATCGTATCCCGGGTGAACTTGAAAAGAAATTGAAAAAGCAAAATGCCGCGCTAAAGGAGCGTGTAAAAGAATTGAGCTGTTTAAATGAATTGTCGGAAATTCTGGCAAAACCGGATATTGAGGAGGAAACCCGGCTGAAACTTATCCTCGACCTGATCCCTCCGGCATATCAGTATCCGGATATAACTTGTGCAAGAATTCTTATAAATAATAAGGAATACAGCAGTCTTAACTTTAGAGAAACTTCATGGAAATTATCGGCGCCAATTATTGCGGAGGATAAGAGACTTGGCAGTATGGAGGTATATTATCTGATCGAGAAAGCGGAGGCGGATATTGGCCCTTTTCTAAATGAGGAACGCGACTTACTCGAAACCATCGTGCGCTATATCGGGCAATATTTTGCTAAGAATGAAGTCGTGGATCTGTTAACAATGAATAAACAGAGGCTTCTTGAAGCTCAACGCATTGCAAAAATGGGCGATTTTATTTGGAACGTACAAACGGGCGAAGTGCAATGGTCGGAAGCTATGTACGATTTACTTGGGTGCGACAGGAATGAAAAAATAAATTTTGGAAAAGTCAATGCCGATATCCATCATCCCGATGATCTGGAGCGTGTTATCGACTGGCTGAATCAGTGTATTGAATCCGGGGAAGAACATCATGAACCACTGGAATACAGAGTTATCAGAAAAGATGGCAAAGTGCTGGAAGTGCAAACGCATGCCAGGGTAAAATATGTGGATGGACAGGCTGTGGAGTTGTTTGGTGTTTTGCAGGATGTTACAAAAAGAAAGTTAGCTAAAGAACAATTGGCCCAGTCGCATGAGCTGATGCGCTACATTATTGAGAACACCAACAGCGCCGTTGCCATTCACGATCGCGACCTTCGATATATTTATGTCAGCCAGCGCTACCTAAACGAATACAAGATCAGCGGGCAGGACGTCATCGGCAAGCACCACTACGATGTTTTCCCCGACCTGCCCGAAAAATGGCGCAAAGTACACCAGCGCGCACTCCGGGGTGAAGTTTTAAGCGCCGAACGCGATCCATACCACCGGGCCGACGGCACTGTTGAATGGACCCGGTGGGAATGCCGGCCCTGGTATGAAACTGAGGGTTCCATCGGGGGCATCATCTTTTATACAGAAGTGATTTCCGAACTGATTGAGTCGGAGATGAAACTGAAAGAATACAACAAAAAGCTGGAACAGGCCGAAGAAAATGCCAGACTTGGCAGTTGGGAATATGATTTGAAAACCGGCAGCACCTGGTGGTCGAAACAGATGTTTAAATTGCTTGGTTTTGAACAATCCGTCAATGCACCCGCTTTTGAGAAATACCTTGATCACATTCATCCTGATGACCGGCAAAAAATCAGTACAGTACTGGAAAACATCGAAAAAGGTGTGCTTGCACCCTCAATTGAATACAGGGGAAACCCGGATTATACCGGGCAGCGCTACCTGCTGTTGAGAGCAGCAGGTGTGAAAGATCAAAAGAGTGAAAACATGAAAATTACAGGTACTGTGCTTGATATTACCGACCTAAAGCTGGCTGAGAACGAACTCAACATGCTGAAGGAAAAACTGGAAGGACAGGTAAAGGAAAAAACACATGAATTGCAGGAGCGCATCGCCGAGCTGGAACGCTTCCGCGATGCAACCGTTGAAAGAGAGTTTCGTATGAAAGAACTCCGGGAGGAGATTGAGAAGTTAAACAAAAAGAACAATGTCTGATTTAATGAAATATAAGCTGATCATTGGTTTGGTTTTGATTTCCGGCCTTGTTTGTGCCATTCCTCCTGAAGAAAAGGTCTATCATGCAGGGGATACCATCACCATTGCTTCCGAGCCCGATTATCCTCCCTATTGCATAGTTGATGAAAACGGCCATGCCGACGGCTTTTCCGTTGAGCTATTTAAAGCTTCGGCAAATGCGGCAGGGCTTAAGGTTAACATAAAAATTGGCATCTGGAACAAAATAAAGAACGATCTTGCCCAAGGCAGGATTGATGCATTGCCCCTTGTGGGCCGCACCCCCGAACGCGAAAAGCTGTTCGATTTTACCATGTCTTATCTCTCCCTGCACGGTGCAGTGTTCGTGAGAGAAGGAGTGCGTGGGATCAATTCTATCAAAGACCTACATGGGAAAGAAGTTCTTGTTATGAAGGGCGACAATGCCGAGGAGTTCGTACGACGGGAACAGATCACCGGTATGATCATCCCGACAAATACTTTCGAGGAGGCCTTTAAGTTGCTTTCCTCTGGGAAACATGACGCCCTTGTTACACAGCGTGTTATGGGGCTGAACCTTCTTGAAGAACTGGGTATTGACAATATTGAGGCCCTGGATTTTCAGCTGCCGGGATTTCGACAGGATTTTTGTTTTGCCGTTCAAAAAGGTGATACGCTCTTGCTTGAACGCCTGAACGAGGGCCTGTCTGTTGTTATCGCAAGTGATGTTTATCAGGAGTTGAGAAATAAATGGTTTGGGCCGGACGACAGGAGGATGTCTTCGCGGAACATCTTGTTAATTGTTCTCCTGATCGTAATCCCCATTGTGATTATTTTGATTGTAAGCTGGATTATTTCTTTGCAACGCACGGTGAAAAATCGCACCAAAAGCCTGAACAACGAAATAGAAGAACGTAAGAAAGTGATCGCTTCGCTGAAAGTTAGTGAAGAAACTTATCGCAACCTTTTCCAGAATGCCCAGGTGGGTCTGTTCCGTACAAGAATATCCGATGGCCAGATCCTTGAAAGCAATGAACAGCTTGCCCGGATGTTTGGTTATACGGGACGGGAAGATGTTATTGCCGATTACAAAACATCCAGGAATTATGTGGACCCGGGAACCCGTGAGGAAATGCTGCAACAAATCAAAACAAATGGGTACGTACAAAATTTTGAAGCCCGTTTTTACAGGAAAGACCATTCCATATTCTGGGCAAATTATTCGGCCAGGATCAATCATGAGCAGGGCTGGATTGAGGGAGTGGTTGAAGATATCACCAACCGTAAAGAAGTGGAAATCGAGCTACGCAGGTTGAAAGCGAATCTCGAAAAGGAAGTGGCTGCCCGCACGGCTGAACTGGAAGAAAAAGTTCAGAAACTTGACAAAAGCCAGAAAGCCATGTTATACATGGTAGAGGATCTGAACAGCATCACAGCCCAGCTTAAGGAGGAACGACGCAAGCTGGAATTATCCAACCAGGAGCTTGAAGCATTTACCTATTCCGTTTCCCATGACCTGCGCGCACCGCTCAGGGCCATTAACGGCTTTTCTAAATTCCTGCTCGATGACTATGCCACCCAATTGGATGATGAAGGCAAACGGTTTATTAACACCATTCGCAAAAATGCCTCCAAAATGGATCAATTGATCACCGACTTGTTAAACCTGTCCAGAATTTCAAGGAGTGATATGAGATTGTCGGAGGTGGATATGAAATCGGTGGCGATGAATTCATTTGATGAAATTGCCGGTGAACAGGAGAAAAAAGAGTTCGAATTTGTTGTTCATGATTTGCCCCAGGCAAAGTGCGACCCGGCCCTGATCAGTCAGGTATGGGAAAATTTGATTAGCAATGCCCTTAAATACAGCAAACACTCCAAAGTAAAAAAGATTGAAATTTCGGCTAAGCAAAGTAAAGAAGAAACCATCTGGTGCGTGAAAGATAAGGGGGCCGGTTTTGATCCCAGATATATCGATAAATTATTTGGTATTTTTCAACGCCTGCATAAGGCGGAAGAATATCCCGGCACCGGCGTAGGCCTGGCCATTGTGCAACGAATTATTCACCGGCACGGGGGAAGGGTGAAGGCCAAAGGTGAAATGGGAAAAGGAGCTGAGTTTTGTTTTTCGTTGCCGCATATGTAAAAATCCATTAGGTAAACCGGATATAATAATCATTCCTTAGTCGAAATCCTGAAAAATTTTCACAACTGTCCGGTTAAATGCCACGGGATTCCTCGATTTCGCTCGGAATCTCCTCAAATTTACCGGACACTAATGAAAAATTTTATTAAATTTACATAACAATCAAAATAAATGTTTTATGAAAAAAACCAACCAGGTTGATATTCTTATCGTGGAAGACAATCCCGAAGATGCCGAAATGGCCCTCAGGGCTTTAAAGAAAAATAATCTTGCAAATAATATCCTGGTTGTTCAAGACGGTGAAGAGGCGCTGGATTTTATATTTGCCAGGGGCAAATTTGAGGAAAAATCATTTAATTACCGGCCCAAGGTAATCCTGCTTGATCTGAAGTTGCCCAAGATCGGTGGACTTGAAGTATTGAAGGAGCTCAAGGCAAACAAGAAAACCCGCATCATTCCGGTTGTTGTGTTAACCTCTTCAAAAGAGGAAAGCGATATGATTGAAAGCTACGAACTTGGTGTAAACAGCTACATCGTGAAACCGGTGGATTTTGATAAATTTGTAGATGCGGTAAGGAATCTTGGCTTGTACTGGCTGCTGCTTAATCAACAACCCAAATAAGCCGGTCGTTTTTTTTATTTTATTAATTTTGTCAGTATCAATGGAAAGCATTAAAATATTGATTGCAGAAGATGTGCCTGAGGATGCCGAAATGGCCCAAAAGGAGCTGAAAAATGAGGGCATTGATTTTACTGCAAAAGTGGTTGACAATGAACAGGACTTTAGAAAAGAGATCCTTTTATTTAAACCCAGTCTGGTTATATCCGATTATGCCATGCCTGCATTCAATGGATTGGAAGCGCTTAAGATCACAAAAAAGCTAAGTGAAAACATTCCCGTCATCATCTTTACCGGCTCGATGAATGAAGAAACCGCAGTAGCCTGTATGAAAGCCGGGGCCACCGATTACGTGATCAAAGAGCAGGTCAGGCGTTTGCCCTTTGCCGTTCGTGAAGCCATAGAACATAACAAAACAAAAATTGAAAAAGAAGAATTTGAAAAGCAACTTATTGAAAGTGAAAGAAAATTCAGAGATCTCTTTTACAACCATCTGGCCGTTAAGCTGATCATCCATCCCAAAACCCTCCAAATCTTAGAAGCCAATCAGGCCGCCGCCGATTTTTATGGCTGGAGTACACAGCAGCTTGAAAAAATGAAAATATCGGATATCAATATTTTGGATGAACATGATTTAAAGAAGAAAACTGAGATGGTGCTGAGGAACCAAAAAGAGCATTTTGAATTCCGTCACCGCATAGCAGACGGATCTGTTAAAACCGTCGATGTCTTTTCAAGCCGGATAATTATACAGGGCGAAGAATTCCTTCATTCAATTATACATGATATTACTGATCGTAACAGGGCTGAGAACATTAGAAGATTTTTATTTGAAGTATCGCAGTTATCCGTAAGCAAGCTTAACCTCCGGGATTATCTGAAGGCTATACATGAAAAGCTTGGATCCATTATGATAGCCGATAATTTTTATGTTGCGCATTACGATCAAAAAACCAATACTTATACTTTTCCATACCATGCCGATCAATATGAGGATTTTACCACGGATTCACCGGTTTCTTTAACAGATACCCTAACCGACTATGTTAGAAAGACCGGAAAGGCACAGCTAATTACGGAAGAAAAGGAAAGGGAACTCAACCAAAAGGAAGTTATCAAGCTTGTGGGAGAGCCATCTCCTGTCTGGATTGGCGCCCCCTGATAGATTCTTCCAAAGCAGGAAGTAATTGGGATAATTGCTTTGCAGGATTACGCCAATAGGAATGCTTATACCATGCAAGACCTGGATACCTTGCAGATCATTGCAGGCAATATTGGGGCATATATCGAAAGAATAAAGAACCTCGAACAGTTGAGGCTTTTTGAAAAAAGGTTTAAATCTTTCTTAAACTCCACCTCCGATCTGGTTCAGCTCGAAGACGAAAATTACCGCATGATATTCATGAACAATGTGCAACTCAATTTGGTTGGGTTGAAAAACGCAGAGGAAGCAATCGGTAAAACCGTGTTTGAACTGATGCCCCATGATGTTGCAGCAAACTGTCAGAAATCCGATAAATTGGCCCGCGAAACCGGACAAAGTGTGAAAACCGAAGAAATTTGGGGTGAAAATATCTACGAAACACTTAAGTTCCCTGTAGACCTCGGGGAAGGAAAAACCGGAGTGGGCGCATTCATACGGGATATTACGGAAAGGAAGAAAATGTTGCAGGATCTGGTTGCTTCCAAAAAAAAGGCTGAAGAAAATGACCGCCTGAAATCGGCCTTCCTGGCCAATATGAGCCACGAGATCCGCACCCCATGAACGGGATACTTGGTTTTCTGGATTTGATACAAGATCCCGAACTGTCGCAGGAAGAAATGGATAACTATATTGATGTGGTAAGGAAAAGCGGCGATCGTTTGCTCAATACAATTAACGATATCATCGAAATATCAAAAATTGAATCAGGAGAAATATCCGTTCATGAAGAACAGGTGGATATAAACGAGAGGATGAGGTTTTATTATGACTTCTTTCAGCCGGAGGCAGAACGCAAAAATTTGCAGTTAAAACTCAATAATCAGTTGCCCGGTGAAAAAAACCTGATAAAAACCGATCAAAGCAAGTTGGATTCCATTCTAACCAATTTCATAAAAAATGCCCTGAAGTTCACTAAAAAGGGACATGTTGAGATCGGATGTAAAATCGAAGCCGGAGATTTGATGTTTTATGTGGAGGATACCGGGCCGGGAATCCCGGAAGAAAAAAAAGAAGGCATCTTCGACCGTTTTGTGCAGGCCGATACCAGCCATACCAGGCCATACGAAGGTTCGGGACTTGGACTCAGCATTTCCAAAGCTTATGCGGGGATGCTTGGGGGTGAAATTGCCATCGATTCCGAATCCGGTAAAGGCAGTACCTTTATTTTTAGTATACCTTTTAAACCGGCAGCTAATGTGAAAAATGAACAGGAAAAAAAATCCGGGCCCATCAAAAAGTCCAAATCCAGGGATAAATTGGTATTGGTTGTGGAAGACGATTTTTCGAGCTACGAGTTGATTAAGATTATCCTTCAAAAAATAATTTTGAAATTTGTCATGCTATTCACGGAAAGGAAGCAATTGACATGTTGAAGGATAAACCGGAGATCAGTCTGGTGTTGATGGATATGAAAATGCCGGTTATGGATGGTTATGAAGCCACTACCAAGATCAGAGAATTCAATAAAGATATACCGGTTATCGCCCTAACAGCCTATGCCCTTGAGGGAGATAAAGAAAAAGCTTTGGAGGCAGGTTGCAATGATTATTTATCAAAGCCAATGAAACAATCTGTTCTTATTGAATGCATAAATAAATACTTGTAAATTGTTCTTGATTGCAGCTTAGTGCTTGTATGGATGTACTCTCAGATTAATTTCAAATATATGATCTGGCGTTTCCGGAAAATCAGCATTTTTGGTGTTTAGCTTGTTCTTTGTGTAAATTGCACACAAGGTATTCCCAACATGGTATAAATATTTGTGTTTTTCTTCCGGTAAACCATCAAGGATGCCTGCCATCACATCATGGCGTATCATTTCAGGGTTTTTGGCATAATCATGCCATACGATAATACTGTCCTCATGAATAAGATGCTTAAAGACTTTTTCGGTGTCGTTTTTTACATATTCGTAATGATGATCACCATCAATAAAGATCAGGTCGAACTTTTTGCCGAGCGAGGCATAATCAAATCTCCTTGAATCAGCTTTTAAATGAGTGATGTTTTCAATATTCCTGGAAAAATAAGCATGCAGTTTGATATATTTCTCAGGAAGCCCCAATTGACGCATTTTATCATCGGGCAGGTTGAGGGTGTAACAATCGGCAGCAACTTTGGCAACATTAACAACACTTTCGCCCCGCCAGGTACCTATTTCAAAATATTTGCAGTTTTCTTTTTGCTCTGCAAGTTTCATCAGTAAGGCAATGTCGGTTGGAAGCGAGCCTCCATCCAAAAAAGCAAATACGGGAATGTTGGCTGAAAAATCCGGAAATATATTTTCGATGTTTACCACCCGCAAACTGTCTGTATTATATTTCTTTACAACATATTTTTTCCAGATTTGCTCATCATTTATTATATTATTGATCAGGGCAGGCTTTTTAAGCAGCAACCTCAATCCTTTAAGCAGTTTTCTCAGTTTTCCCATTGTTGTTTGCAAATATGGCATAAAGATACCAATTTCAAAGATGTTTGTGTGTCTGCTTATTCACTGCTGTTTGTTCTCATTTTATACAGGTTGAAATCGTTGTTCTTAAACACAAGCTCGAGATTTTCCCTGTTTGCTGAAATATAGTTGCTCACATTATTGTCGTACAGTAAATTCATTTGCAAAATATAATCCACATCATATTTCTGATATTGTTTACCGATCTCCTGCACACTATCCTGGTATTTCGTTCCCATGCTGTATCTGTCGGTAAATAAAGCCAGAACCCTCGGCCTAATGAAGGCAATACATGCGTTTTCGTTTGTATTATTTTTTATGAATCTGAAAACTTCCTGTGATTTGGGCTTATGAGGTCCTTCTTTCACAGTATCCTGTTTTTTTATGATGTTCAGGATTCCGGGTGCAAATGTCAGGAGAGCAATTAGCATAAAGACCAGAAGAGTTTTTTCTTTTACTTTCTGATTTTCAGTTTTTATGATTTTTACTCCACTCACAAGATAGAACATCAAAAAAGGAAAGACAGGCAGTAGAAAACGAAAGCCGGATCCCTGGTAGGGGTATATGAGCAGAATCAAAACATAAACCGCAAAAACCAGGTCGATAAAGCCAGGATTGCTGAATGCTTGTCTGGCTATTCCAAGAAAGATCAATACAATAACAAATGATGAAAGAAGAATAGATAAAAATATCCATTCACCCGAAAGGGTAGGAAAAAGATTTTTTATCATCAATAAATAATATGAGAGATTGGATAAAAAGCCCTGTAAAGAAAATCCTTCACTCAGGAAATTTAAATAAGAGGCCTCACTGACTAAAGGTAAGGGGAAAACAATGTATTTCAGCAGGGCAAAGATAACGACACTGAATATCAGCAAGCTGATATCGAATTTACGGTTTTCTTTGTTGATGGTTTTATTGAACCATTTCCCTCTAATAAAATCACTCAGAAGCCTCAAAGTGAGAGCAAGAGGGAGAACAAGCCCGATACTTCTTAACAGTATCGTAAAAGCGATCAGCAATCCGAGATAGGTAGTGCGAAACAATCGGTTGTCTTTTCTAAACCGGTAAAGGTAAAATGTGAGGATAAACAAAAACGAAAAAACAATATCCGACATGATCTCCGATTTGAAACTTAGTATCCATGGATTGTAAAGCATCATCAAAGCCAACAGGACAGAGAGCCATGTTTGAAAGTGTTTTTTAAAAAATCCAAAAGAAATCAAACCAAACAAAATCAGAAAAACGCTTTGGTAGATCGTCAATACCTGAAAGCTTAAACCCCAAACTTTTACGACAGGGGCAAGTAAGATGGAAAACCCAGGCGGATAGGCAGGAGGGCCGTAAACAGGGGCCGCTTCGTTAAATACGTATTTAGTTTGAAAATAAGGATTTCCGTTTGCAATGTTTTCTGCCTGTTTTATATATTGTGCAAAATCCCCTCCCCAGTCGTGATCAGGGCGAACATTGATATATAATAAAGGCAGGGAAATAATCAACAACCAGAAAAAAGGGTCTTTCAAAATGCTTGATTTGGTAATATTCACCATCACTGAAACGAATGACTTAAAAACAAAGTTATGTCTTATTCTTAAATTGAGAAAAAATAATTATTAAACAATCCTTGTTTATAAAAAAAATAATTTATCATCGAATAATCCCAAAGAGCTTATATTTTTGCGACAGGAGAAAAGAAATGTCTGAAAAATATACTGAAGATAGCATACGCTCACTCGACTGGAAAGAACATATCCGGCTGAGGCCCGGAATGTATATTGGTAAACTGGGCGATGGTTCCTCGCCTGATGATGGTATTTACGTCTTGATCAAGGAGATCATCGATAATTCCGTCGACGAATTCGTAATGGGAAATGGAAGCCGGATTGAAGTAAAAATCAGTGATAAACAGGTTTTTATCCGGGATTTCGGTCGCGGCATGCCCCTGGGCAAGGTCATCGATTGTGTGTCCAAGATCAATACCGGAGCCAAGTACGACTCCAGGGTCTTTAAGAAGGCGGTGGGTTTGAACGGCGTTGGTTCCAAAGCTGTGAATGCAATGTCCTCTTACTTCAAGGTGCAATCTGTACGTGAAGGTAAAACCAAGATTGTGGAATATGAAAAGGGCGAGCTTACTACCGACACTGACATTATGGAATCGGATGAAGACCATGGCACACTGGTAACTTTTGTTCCGGATGAGGATATCTTCGGGAATTTTCACTTTATCTCAGAATACGTTGAAAAACTTCTCTGGAATTATGTTTTCTTGAACAATGGCCTGGTGGTGGATTTCAACGGTGAGAAAATGGTGGCCAAAAATGGCCTGAGAGACCTGCTGGAAAAAAATATCAATGGAAACGGCGTACTTTATCCCATCATTCACATCCGCGAGGAAGACCTGGAGTTTGCTTTTACGCATAGTTTCAAGCAGTATGGTGAGGAGTATTATTCCTTTGTGAACGGACAGTATACACCACTGGGCGGAACCCACCAGCAGGCGTTCCGGGAAGCCATCGTAAGGACCATCCGTGATTTTTACGGGAAAGACTTTGATACCAGTGATATTCACCAGAGTGTGCTGGCTGCTGTAAGCATAAAGATCGTGGAACCGGTTTTCGAATCCCAAACCAAGACAAAACTGGGTTCGCAGCACATGGAACCCGAAGGGCAAACCATCCGGAATTTTGTCCATGATATCGTTAAGCGCAAGCTGGATAATTTCCTGCACCGCGATTCACAGACGGCAGAAGCCCTGTTGAAAAGAATACAGCAATCGGAAAAAGAGCGCAAGGAACTGGCCGGCATTAAAAAACTCGCCAAAGAAAGTGTGAAGAAGGCCAGTCTGCACAACAAAAAACTCCGCGATTGCAGGATGCACCTGAACAATGCAAAGGATGACAAAAGGCTGGATTCCACCCTGTTCATCACTGAGGGCGATTCGGCTTCAGGTTCCATTACCAAGTCGCGCAATGTCAACACCCAGGCGGTTTTCAGCCTGAAGGGCAAGCCCCTGAACTGCTACGGGCTCAGCAAGAAAGTCGTTTATGAGAATGAGGAGTTCAACCTGCTGCAGGCGGCCCTGAACATTGAAGAAGGCCTGGAAAACCTGCGTTACAACAACATTGTAATCGCCACCGATGCCGATGTGGACGGCATGCACATTCGTTTATTGTTGCTCACCTTTTTCCTGCAATTCTATCCTGATCTTGTAAAAGGAGGTCATTTATTCATCCTGCAAACCCCGCTTTTCAGGGTAAGGAATAAAAGGGAAACACATTATTGCTATTCGGAAGAAGAGCGGAAAGAAGCCATGAGGAAGGTCGGGAAGAATCCCGAGATTACCCGTTTTAAGGGACTGGGCGAGATCTCGCCGGATGAATTCAAGCACTTCATCGGCCCCACCATCCGCCTGGATCCCGTAATCCTGAAATCGGATTCCAGCATTCAGCAGACCCTGGCTTTCTACATGGGTAAGAATACCCCCGACCGCCAGAACTTCATCATCGAAAACCTCCGTTTCGAGGAAGATGTGGTGGAAGAGATGGAAGCGGCCTGATCCGGTTCGTTAACAATGATCATTCTGCTTTTTGAAATTTCGCTTTCAGAACATCGCCATTTTTCAAAAGTTATGAGTCTCCCCGGACCCCCTCATTACAACAAATACAACTAAGTTTGTATAAAATATTGTCCAGTACTATTAGACCATCTCATTTATAAACTCCAGTCAATCAATCGATGCTTCCTCAGCCACTCAGGCTGCAATTGCAGATTTTGACGGAGATTCTGACCTTGACGCTTTTATTGCACGAACCAACGGTGCACCCAATAAAGTGTTTGTTAATATTGGTTCAGGATATTACAGCGACACACAGCAAGAGCTGGGAAGCGCTTTTTCAAATGGTGTTCAGGCTGCTGATGTGGATAATGATGGAGATATGGATGTGGTTGTGGCCAACTGGCAAAGTCCTTCTAAAATTTGGCTTAATGATGGAAATGCAGTTTTTACAGCAGGCCCGGATATCAATAATGATAATTATGCCAAAGGAATAGAAATTAGTGATATTGACTACGATTGTGATCCTGATGTGATCCTGGGCTCATATGGTTCTAATGGCCTGCAAGTTTGGACCAATGACGGTTTAGGGAACTTTGATCTGTGTTTTGAAAATTCTAATAGCATTTATTCTCATGGTATTGCTGTAGGAGATATGAATAATGACCTGATGCCGGATATTTGGGTCGGGAATTTCAGTTCATCCACTGGTGATTATATTTTTCTTAAATCAACTCCTGTTTTTACAAACGATACAATATCACTATGTGAAGGCGATAGCACCTATATTGGTTGCGACTGGCAAACATCTGCAGGAGATTATTTGCAAGCCATTAATTGTGATACCCTTTGCTGGTATCATGTTTCTATGACTTTGATAGATTCAACTGTTTCATTAGACAATACAGTTTCACTGTTTCTTTAACAATAGAAGGCCTTGCTGGGTCAAGTACAGAAACCAAAGAGGATTATATTCTCATTCCTGTTGGAAAGGAAGAAAACAGCATCCTGAAAATTGTAGTCTACCCCAATCCGGTTTCCGACCATCTTTACATAGATTTCCCCAAAGCTTTGAATCACAAGCTGTTTTTTAGAACATATGAAGGGAAATTGGTATGGAAAAAAACATCCAATACTCTCCATGAAAGGATCGATGTTAGCGATTTGAAGCAAGGAATTTATTCACTTATCATCGAATTAGAAAATGGGAATCAGTTTAAAGCAAAAGTTGTTAAGAACTAAGTTTATTGCATCGTTCATTTTTCCCGATTTACGGAAGCGTTAATGGCTTTTATGAGATTTTCTTAAAAGCCTTGGGCAACTTATCAATAATATCTCCTGCGATCAGGGATTCAAAGCCCAGCTTTTTGGCAGCATAATCTCCTGCCAGCCCATGAATATAAACACCAAGCATACAGGCCTCCAACTGGGTATATCCCTGTGCCAGCAAGCCAAGTATAATACCGGTGAGCACATCGCCACTGCCTCCGCTTGCCATGCCCGGATTACCGGTAGAATTGAAAAAACATTTCCCCTTGGGTGTGCTAATAATGGTATGGGCTCCTTTTAAAACCACATAGCATGAATATTTGATGGAGAATTCTTTTTGCAGGGAATTCCGGTGAAAATCATCGTCTGCTTTGGTGGTCAGTCGTTCAAATTCTTTCGGATGAGGTGTAAAAATGCTTCCTTTCGGGATGAAGGGAATCCAGGTTTTGTTCTCTGAGATGATGTTGATAGCATCCGCGTCGAAAAGCATGGGAATACCACTGTTTTGAATGAGCAGTTTCAGGGCATTGCTGGTTTGCTCGCTGGTGCCGAGTCCCGGTCCAACCCCTATGGCCGTATACGGGCCAAGGTCAGGTACCTCGCTGAAGATCTCCCCGGAGCGGTCGATGGAGGTCATGACCTCAGGATTGGCTGTCTGCATGATCAGGTAACCTTTCCCGGGCAGATGGCTCGTAACCAGCCCGGCCCCGCTTCTCATGGCAGCTCTTGCTGCAAGTACGGCAGCCCCCATTTTACCGTATGCCCCCGAAACGAGCAGCGCATGACCATAAGTTCCTTTATGTGAAAATTTTTTCCTGTGATGCAAAATTTCCATGGCGTCTTTCTTCAGGACAAAGTAATCATTGCATTCCACCTCTTGGATGAAATCCTTGTGGAGACCGATGGGCAGGACCTCCCATTCACCGGTATATTGATCATTCTCAGGGAAAAAGAAGGCTTTCTTCGGAAATTGGAAGGATAGTGTATAATCGGCTTTAACAATGCGGCTTTCTGTTCCCGTGGTATTCTTATCGGCAAAAAGCCCCGAAGGCATGTCTATTGCGATGGTCAATGCTCCGCTTTCATTCATGGCCTCTATCACAGAGGCGATGAAGCCCTTTACCGGCCGGGTGAGCCCTGAACCGAAAATACCATCTACCAGGATATCTTTTTTGCGGAAAACAGGCAGTTCATCATTTTCCTGTAATTCGGTCAGGGTAGCCTTACCCTGTTCTTTCAGCCGTTCCAGGTTGATACTGAAATCCCCGGATTCTTTATCCGTGAATCGGAGAATGATGACCTCAACCCGGAATTTGTCTGCTGCAAGCAACCTGGCCAGCACCAATCCGTCACCGCCATTGTTCCCCGGCCCCACAACGATCCTGAAAATCTGATTCTTCCGGGATCTTTTCCGGATCCATTTGTAACAGCGGCTGGCTGCCCTTTCCATCAGGTCGATGGAAGCAATGGGTTCGTTTTTAATGGTATATTCATCCGCTTCACGCACCTTATCAATCGGTAATATCTTCATTGGATTGCCTTTTTAACAAAGTTAATGAAATTGGGGGAATGCTTGCCTGGTTGAATGGATGGTTGGTTGGTTGGATGAATGGATGGATGGATGGATGGATGATTGGATGGATGATTGGATGGATGGATGATTGGATGGATGAATGGATGGGTGGATGGATGGATAGATGAATGGATGGATGGTTGGATGATTGGATGGTTGGATGATTGGATGGATGGATGGTTGGTTGGATGGATGGTTGGTTGGATGGATGATTGGATGGATGGATGATTGGATGGATGAATGGATGACAAATGACCAGTGACCAATGACCAGTGACCATTGACAAATAACTGCGGAAATTTATTGCTTTTTTTTGAGATCCTTTATCATACGGGTTAAGTCCCTGAAATCCTGCTTAACAGGCAGGAAGTTTTTCAGCCCAAGCTGAGATTGTTTCATAAAATAGATCATGACCACTATTGATGTCAGGGTGTAGGAGATGCTGGTGGCAAAACCGGCTCCCGGGATGCCGTAAAGAGGGATCATAATGTAAAACAAAATGGCTGAAACCACCAGCCCGGCAAAAGAGGAAATGGTGTTGACATGATACTGGCCGGTACCGGAAAAATAGTGCCCCACGATCAGGGCCAGGTTGAAAAAGAGTACACCGGGCGCCAGGGAACGGATCACCACACCCACTTCTTCGAAACCATTGCCATAGATAAAAACCCAGAATTCTGCCGGTAGCAGGACCAGGATCACCAGCAATACAAAACTCAGGATCATGCCTGCTTTGGTCAGTGAGATGGTGAGTTTCTGGGAATATGCTTTATCCTCTGTATTGGCAATGCGGGCATATTGCACCAGACTGATGCTGCGGCTGATCAGCCAGATGGATTCAACGATGGAAGTGCCATTGGAATAAACCCCGACTTCAGCCTCCGAATAAATGCTTTCCAGAAAATAATAACTCATCCTGAAACTGAATAACTGGAAGATATGTGCCAACTGGTTGAGGATACCATAGCGGACTAGTTGGCCCGTGACCTGCGAATAATTCGAAAAATCGGAGAAACGGAATTTTTCGGCATTTTTCGACAAAAATAAGAGACTGACAAAGAAGGAAATTCCGAAAGAAATATACAATGCAATGATATAAGTTTCGATGTTCTGCTTGCCAAAAATGAAGTAAAAGATAAGCAGGGAGAGCATGGTTATGAGTGGTTGAATGAACGCCACCAGGTTGGATGATTTGATCTTTTCTTTTCCAACCAGTATGGTGGAGTTCACATAGGTGAAAGTGTTTATCAGGGCCAGCAGGCTCACATGGATGGTGAATTGTTGATCGATCAGTTCGGAGAATTGCAGGATGAGGAAAGACACTGAAGCTGTTAGCACAGCCCAGATATAAGCCGGTATCATGATCAGGTAATAAGAATAACGCGGTACCAGGTAAATAATGGCACCGCCTCCCATAAGGTTGGCAAATACAATGATGTAGGCGGTTGTTGCCAGTATAAGTCCCTGCTGTCCTTTGCCTTCCGGTCCAAGGACATTGGAAATAATAATGGCGATCAGCAACTGGAAGATTGCCGACATGAAACGTGTTCCGAAAGTATTTAGGATCCGGCCAAGCACATTATTTATTTTGGTTCAGGATATCCGAGTATACTTTAAATAACGAATGACCGATCACTTCATTGCTGAAATGATCCACGGCATATTTTCTGATCTTTTCCTTGTTATACTGATCCGGGCGGTCGAGGGTATGCTCGATGGTTTCCAGGAACTCATCTTCGTCTTTGGGGGTGGTTAGTTTACCCAGATCATCGTTCATGTGTTCGTGGATCCCCCCGACCCGGGTTGATATCACCGGTACCCCGCATGCATAGCTTTCCAGGATCACCACCGGCAGGTTCTCATGATTGCTGAACATGATCATGAAATCAGCTTCTGCCATGATATCCGCCAGTTCCTGGTTTTCTTTCAAACCGTGAAAATGAACAAATTTGCCCGTAAGCTCCAGCTCGTCGGAATAGGCTTTCAGCATCCCGAAATCCACACCATCGCCAACCATTACGCACTCGAAATCCTGGCGTTTTTTGCTCAGGCGTTTCAGAACCCTTAAAATACCGGAGATATTTTTTTGAATGTCAGCAAAGCATGAAAGATGCACAATTTGCTTTTTATTATCCTTTCTTTTGTTTTCCCTGGGTGAGAACATTTTTACGTCAACTACATTGGGAATAACGACATAGTTGTCGTTTTTCAGGCCGTTGTCTATCATGGCATCGCGCAGATTGGCTGTAACCGGCAAAACCGCCGAGGCCCTTTTAACAACGAATCTCGTGGCTAGTTTCCTGAAAAAACCATGATAAGTATCCGTGGTGGGCAGGTAGCGGGTCCAGTGCTCGGTGATCAGGTATGGGGTGCCGTGTTTGAGTTTGTTCAACCAGGCAATGATCCCCAGGCGGGTGAGTACATGCACATGAACCAGATCGGCCCTGCGGACTTTTTTTCGGATGATCTTAAAACCTTTTAGATGACTTTTGAAAAAACGAATACCGTTCACCAGGTTTGCCAGCGGTTTAAAAGCGATTTTCGACTTTTGGAAATAGATCCTTACCGTAAACATTCCTTTGTCGTTGTTTTCAATGATATCGTACTGTTTTTCTTTTAATTGATCATCGCTGTGAACATACAGGACCGATACATCAGCATGGCGCAATACTGAAAGTCCGTGCCGTTCGATAAATAATCCGGGCATGGGGTCGTAACGGTTGGGATACCAGCGCGGGAGATATAAAACGTGAAACCTGGAATTTTTTTCCTTCATGAGCTTCGTCCAAATCAAAAAGCAAAGGTAATTAATAGGCACGAATGTGAAAATGAAATTTTGGAAGACTTGTAGTAGATTGAAATTGATTGATGGATTGATTGATGGATGGATGGATGGATGGATGGATGGATGGATGGATGGATGGATGGATGGAATGGATGGATGGAATGGATGGATGGATGGATGGATGGATGGATGGATGAATGGATGGATGGATGGATGGATGGATGGATGGATGAATGGATGAATGGATGGAATGGATGAATGGATGGATGATGGATGGCTAATGACCAATGACCAATGACCAATGACCAATGACCAATGACCAATGACCAATGACCAATGACCAATGACCAATGACCAATGACCAATGACAAATAACCAATAACAAGCCTGTGGAATAGATTTACAACTATTCTAAGAGCGCCCTGAAAGGGCAAGATATTGGTCAGGCCTGGAGGTAGGGGTCGATGATTTGTTTTGCATTTTGAAAGCGTACGTCACCCAGTCCGGAAACCACCTGGTAATTTGACTCAAATTGATCCAGTTCTTTCCTGAACCACTCAAAAAAGAACTTTCTTTTATCCGGATGCTCCCGCTGTGGATCAGGCTGCCAGGGCAGGTCGATGTTGGTGAGCAGGATGAGATCGTAGGCATTTTGCCGTATCTGTTCGGTGATCCAGGAAGGACAATGCCCGAATTTGTATTCTGCCCATATCTTGCATACAATGAGTTCGGTATCGCAGAATAAAAAATTTTCATTTGATTTTTCAGCTTTCTTTTCCGCCTCCAGCTGGCTTCTGGCAATATTTTCAATGTCCTCTGCTGTGTAAGGATGGTTGAGCTGGTCAATGTATTCCCGGGCATATTCCGGTATCCACAAAGCTTTGTAATGTGCCGCCAACTTTTTTGTCAGCACTGACTTTCCGGTAGATTCCGGTCCGGTGATGGCGATCTTTATGATGACACCTCCTTTTTCAGGTCTTTCAGCCAGGCATAATAACCCACTACTGCAAGGATACTTAGAGCGGCGAACAATACCGTTGTGGGATACAAACCTTTGTAAAGATATATTCCCACGGAAGTGGCATCCACCACGATCCAGATCAGCCAGTTCTCGATGTATTTGCGGGCCAGCATCCAGGTGGCTACAAAGCTCAGGGCCGTTGTGAAGGCATCCCACCAGGGCACATCCGAGTCGGTAAAACGGATCAGGATCCAGGCAATGAAAAAGAAAAGCAGTATGCTGATCCCCAGCAAAACCAGCCTGAATACGAATCCGGCCCTGATAACCGGTACTTCTTCTTTATCCGGGCTCTTCCTGCGTCCGCCTTTCAGCCAGTAATGCCAGCCGTAAAATGCTACCACCAGGTAATATACTTGTAGCGACATATCGGCATAAAGTTTCGACTGTATGTAAACATAGATATACATGCTAACCATTACAATACTCACCAGCCAGTACCAAACATTTTGTTTGATCTGCAGGGAGATAGCCAGGAAACCCAGCGCAGCAGCGATCAGTTCGATGTAGTTCTGTGTGATCCAGTCGATGACAAGCATGGGCCTTTATTTCACGACGACATCCAGGTCGGCATTGATCACCTTCATCACAAAAACCGAATGCGGCAGTTCAAAGGACTTTTTGATCTCTTTTTCAGGATGTCAAATACATCATCATAAGCACCGAATATCTGGGTACTCATGCCATTGGTTTTTACCCTGAGTTCCTGATAAGTATTCAAGCGGTCGATGAATGATTTGATGGGTGGAATGTATTCCTCGTTTAATGGATAATAACTCATTTCAATTGAAATATTCATAATGTTCTTTTTTTGATGTCAATGATCAGATTGAATAATTTGAACCCCGACTTAGAAAGGCCTGCAATTTGAAAACGAAGTGCATCAAATTGGTAGACTTTCTTAGTCGTCAGGATAATTCAGCGTTTCACCTTTTAGGTTTATGAATTATCCGGGCTAAACAATTCACAAAATTAGGTTTATAAGTGATAATTCTTACATCAACTTGCAATAATTGGTCAATATGCCGACCTTTGCAAAAAACACAAAGAAATGAAAAAAGGTGCCTATACTTTGTTGATCACTCCTTTTAAAAAGGACTATTCGCTGGATGAAGAAGCATTGCGGACCATTGTCAGGATGCAGGTGAAATCGGATGTAGCCGGGATCGCTCCACTGGGTGTTACAGGTGAAAATCCCCTGATGAGCAATGCCGAGGTGAAACGTCTGGTGGAGATCGTGGTGGAAGAAGCCAAAGGAAAAAAAGATATCCTGCCGGATCTCTGTCTGATGGGAACCCCCGAATCGATCGACCGGGCGAAAATGTATGCTGACCTGGGAGCAGATTACGTGGTGGCCTTTACCCCCTATTTCATCATGCCCAGCGCCGGCGGATTGATGAATTATTATGAACAACTTGCGGATGCCTGCCCCGTGCCTGTTATATTGCACAGTTCCAAAGGCCGCACCGGTGTGGAACTCACACCGGAGATGACGGCGCAGCTTGCCAAACATCCCAACATTGCTGCTATCAAAGATGGCAAAAAAGAACTGGATCACCTGGCAAAACTTATTTATCTTACCAAAGATGATGATTTCCTCGTTTTCACCGGTAAGGACACCACAGCATTCCCGACCGTGGCCTTCGGTGGTGCAGGATCTTTCAGTGTGGCCGGGAACGTGATCCCGGATGTGATGGGAAAAATGCTGAATTATGCCCTGGAAGGCAAACTGGAGGAGGGCAATAAGTTGCATCTGGATTACTATGAAGTATTTGAAGCCTGCCGTTTCGAAACCAACCCCATGGCCGCCAAACGGGCCCTCGAACTGATGGGTAAGATCAACGGTACCTTACGTCCGCCTATGACCGAACTCAGTGAAGGAAAAACAGAACAGCTCAAAGGGATTCTCAAAGCAAGGGGGTTGATATGAAAGAGCTGAGCGTGCTGGCGCCTTCCACCAGCGCCAATGTGGGGCCGGGCTATGATATCTTTGCCATGGCACTGGAAGAGCCCTATGATGAAATTTGTGTTCAACTGAATGACAGCGGAAAAGTTAGCATTGAAATCCAGGGCAATTCCCAGAATATCCCGCTGGATCCCGAAGACAATGTGGCCGGCCTGGCCGTGCTCGAACTTTTGAAACGCAAAAAACTGAAAACCGGGATCCACATCCGCATCACCAAGCACATGATCTCCGGTGGAGGACTGGGAACAACAGGTGCTTCGGCAGCCGGAAGTATCTTTGCCCTGAATCAATTGCTGGAATTAAACTTATCAAACAATGAACTGGTTGACCTGGCCCGCATGGGCGAGATCGCTTCGGGTGGCTCACCGCATGCAGATAATGTTGCAGCAGCCTTGCTGGGTGGTTTCATTCTGGTAAAATCCTACCATCCAATCGATGTGCTGAGGCTGGATATGCCGCAATTCCCGGTTGTACTGGCGGTGATCAAAAAGAGCCAGCGAACCACCCGGGGATTCATCACTTACGAGATCGGACAGGAAAAACTGAAGGAGCAAATGGCCCGCTGCTCCAGGATCATTCATGCAATCCATACGCATGATATCAGGGAATTTGGCAATGCCTTCAGCGTGGATCATATTGCGGAACCGGTCAGGTCTGCAGCCATCCCCGAATACCAGGATGTGAAAAGGGCCGTGCTCAAAGCCGGCGCTTATGGTTTCCAGATCAGCGGTGGCGGCTCCTCCGTGATCTCGGTATGCCCGCCCGAACTGGTGGATGATGTTGCGGCCATCATGGAAAAAGGCTTTGCAAAAAATGAACATTTTGTGAAGGTGATCAAAACATGTACTTCCAACCAGGGAGTGAGGGTGAAAAATAAATAGAAAATTCCTCTGCAGTTTGCTTTTACAACTTGTTTTTCTTATTTTTATAAGATAGAATACCCACTGGTCCATGGAAGCCATGAAAAAATTCCGGAACAAATACCGTATATCCTCATCCCGTTTGCAAAATTGGGATTATGCCTGGGATGCATCCTGTTTTGTTACAATTTGCACACATAATAGAAAAAATTATTTTGGGAAGATCATTAAACAGAAAATGGTTTTATCCCCCATTGGGGTAATTGCAGATATTTTCTGGCATGAAATAAAAAATCATATGGAAAACATTGAATTGGATGCATTTGTGGTTATGCCCAATCATATTCATGGAATATTGGCGATCAATGGTAATAAACATATTCACCGCCTGGGATTTGGATTCGAATGACAGAAACGATTTCATGACCATATTATCGGGAATATGGAATCCTGGGACCGAATCAGAAACTATATAAACAATAATCCCCGCAATTGGCTGAATGATAAATTTAATGGATAGTTTAATCCTTGCTTAATAATTTTCTTTTCAATTCGTTCTTATTGCAATCAAAACCTATATTTATGAAAATGTACATTTCCAAAGAATGGATCGAAAAAAGAGAAAAGATCCAGGTAAGAGATCCATTCGATAACAGCCACATAGACACAGTTCCCAGAGCGAATAAAGAAGATATGCTACAAAGCTGTTGAGTCGGCGAAAAGAGGTTTTGAGGTCATGCGCAAACTGCCGGTTCATGAAAGGGCAGCTATTCTGTACCGGACAGCAGAATATGTAAAGGAACATTTTGATGATTTTGCAGAAACCATCGCCAGGGAATCGTCTAAGACCATCAAAGAGGCCAGGGGGAGGTTTCCCGGGCCATCAACACCATCACTTATTCCGCAGAAGAAAGCAAACGCATCAGGGGGAGACCATCCCTTTTGATTCCTTTCCCAACGGAGTAAACAAGAAAGGTTATTATTACCGCTTCCCCATTGGGATCATCCTGGCGATCACACCTTTTAATGATCCGCTCAACCTGGTCGCACACAAACTGGGTCCTGCCTTTGCAGGAGGCAATGCAGTGATCCTGAAACCTGCCTCTGTTACGCCCCTTTCCGGGATAAAACTGGCGAAAGCCTTCCTTGAATCCGGTCTGCCAGCAGAGGCTTTGCAGCTAATAACAGGAAGCGGAAAAGAGATTGGGGATATACTGGTGCCCCATCCCGATATCCGAATGATCTCTTTTACAGGCGGTGTTGAAGCCGGAAAAGAGATCACTACGAAGGCCGGCATCAAAAAAATCGGGATGGAGCTGGGTTCCAATTCTCCAACAATAGTTTGGAAAGATGCCGATATCGACATGGCAGTTGCGTCCTGCGTTGAGGGTTCTTTCTGGGCGGCCGGACAGAACTGCATCGGTGTTCAGCGTTTGTATATCCATGCGGATATTTATGATGAATTCCGGGATAAATTTGTTGCAAAAACAAAAACATATAAGATTGGCAACAAACTGGATGAGTCGACCGATATGGGCCCCATGATCACAGAGAAGGAGGCGGAGCGCGTGGAATTTGCCATCTTCGATGCAATCAATAAAGGTGCGAAATGCCTTACAGGCGGTAAGCGCAATGGAGCATTGCTGGAACCTACGGTCCTGGAGAATGTTCCCGAAGATACGATCCAGCATTGCGAGGAAGCCTTCGGACCGGTTGTCAACCTTTACAAGGTAGAGGATCTCGACAAAACCATCCGGAAAGCCAATTCCCTGCCTTACGGGCTGCACGCGGCCATTTTTACAAATGATGTAAATTTGGCATTCAAAGCAGCTTATGAACTCGACTGTGGTGGAGTGATGATCAACGATTCCACCGATTATCGCCTGGATTCCATGCCATTTGGTGGTGTGAAAAATTCCGGCATCGGCAGGGAAGGCATACAATTCGCCCTGCAGGAAATGACCGAACCCAAAGTTATATGTTTTAATTTACCAAAAACCTGAGCGTATGAAAATAGACTTTAATGGAAAAGTTGTCCTGGTAACAGGCTCTTCAAGAGGCATTGGAAAAGCTGCGGCCGGCATGTTTGCTGAAGCCGGAGCCCGGGTGATCGTTCATTATCACAAGAATAAGAAACTGGCTGCATCAGTCCTGCAAAGTTTGCCCGGCAGTGGCCATGCCATTGCGCAGGCTGATATTGCTGATCCGGATGCTTTGCAGGAAATGGTGAAGCAATTGATCAGTAAATTCCAACGGATAGATATACTGGTAAACAATGCCGGGATTTATGAAGAAGTGGACCTGATGACCATGAATTACCAGGAATGGCAGCAAGCCTGGAAAAGGACCATCGGGACCAACCTCAGCGGGGTGAGCAATCTGAGTTTCCTGGTGATCAGGGAAATGGTCAGGCAGGGAGGAGGAAGCATTGTGAACGTTTCCTCGCGTGGAGCCTTTCGTGGGGAACCCACTGCTTTTGCTTATGGCGCCAGCAAAGCCGGACTGAATGCGATGGGGCAGTCCATGGCCAAAGCCCTGCCCCCCAGAACGTTTTCGTTTATACGGTAGCTCCCGGCTGGGTGGATACCGATATGGCCGCAGATGGCCTGAGCAGTCCTGACGGGGACTCCATCAAAGCTCAGAGCCCGCTCAACAGGGTGGCTAAACCGGAGGAGATCGCCAGGACCATCGTTTATCTTGCCTCGGAAGGCAATGATTTTATGACCGGCTGCATTGTGGATGTAAATGGGGCTTCTTACCTTAGAACATGATGCCTTAAGCAATGTTTAACAGTATTCGTGGCTGTTTTTTGTAAACCTGGCCGTTTTAATACGATCAAGATACTGTTATCAGGTAAAATATTACCTGAATGTCATCAATCAGGAATTCCTTCTTTTCCGGGTTCCAGAGGTAAATTTTAACTATATCGTCCGGCTTTTTGATTCCTTCCAGCTTGAATTTGAATAATTTTTGCTCCCACTGCAAGGTTTTCTTATCAGGAACCGCCTTTATCCTGAAAGCTTTGTAAGATCGTTTTTCGCCGGTGGCCGAAGCCACAGAAGCAACCAGGAAAGCACTTGAGCTGGCATTTGTGTCAATTTCCATGAGATCGAAGGTGCATTCAGCGAAGTAAGCTTCCCGGGATCCTGGAATGTTTGTAGCTTTTAAACTAAGGGTGCATCCAAAATCAATCTTGCTGTTGAATACACAAAGCGTGTCGGATATTTGATCTTCATGCCTGCCAAAAGCGGTTTCTTTTACCTGCCAGTTCTGCTTTTGCCGGCTGAAGGCATGGGTATACCGGGCCAGCATTTCCAGCTCATTTTCCCGGTAGATGCTTTCTGGACCGTCACCCAGGATATTCTGGTATTCCTTACCTGTTTTTAAAAATACAAACCAGTACTTTTCCCGGTTCATGTCGGCATGATGCAATATGCTGTTCTGGTATTGCCAGGTCTGGAAAAGGTTCAGCGACACAAGAGCGGCAAACAAAAGAATGGCGGTTATTTTTGCAAATTTACCTGAAAGTGACCTCAGCAGGTAAGCAAGCAAAATTGCGAAAAAGGGGTAATAGTCGATGAAGGGCCGCATCCCGAAGCTGTCACCATAATACCAGTTCCACCAGGAGGAAATGAAATAGCTGATCAACAGGAAGAAAAGCAATCCGGTCATTGCCCGGTATCTGGATCGTTTGTAAAGGGGGATGAGTCCGAGCAATGAAATGAGGATCAGCGGTGTATACAAGAACAATCCCTTGCGGTAACTGAACCATATATTTAACAGCTGGGGATCATCAAAATAAAATCCTTCATTCTTATAGGACCACTGAAATATTTGCCCGCTTTGCAGCAAATTAATAAAAACCTGAATACTGATCACTGCCAGGAAAGGTATCACGGCAATCAGAAGTTTTTTGGTACACATCAGGCTTTCCCTTATTTTACGTGTAAAGGATCCATAACTATCCGCCACGAAAAAAACCAGGAATATCGCAAGTATATTGAATGGCCGTATCAGCACAGTTAAACCTAAAGCCAGCGAAGTGAATATAAGATCTGAGAGCCTGTTGCGGTAAAAGAATTGCTGCAGGTAATATAAAAACACAGCCATCATGGAAAAGGAATAGGCATGCGAGGTGCCGGGATGCAAAAAGCCGTAAAAATAAAGGTTGCTGCCCAGCAGGATCAAAATGCAAGTGATCAGGGCATTGCGATATCGAAAGCCCAGTCCGAGCAGGATCTTAAAAGTAAAAACCAGTCCCAGCCAGGTGTAGAAGACCGAAGCAAGCAGCACGCCATAATGGAATACAGCGGAATACCCATCCGTTACCAGGCCGGGCAAAAAGGAAATGAGCCAGGAAAGCAGGAAGAAGGGCAGGATCAGAAGCGCTGTGCCTGCCGTATATTTATTGATGAGCTTTTGCCCCTTTTTCAGGTAATAATGTTTATTGGTAAGCTTGCTGCCCCGCTTTTTTCAACTTTTGCAATTTCCGAAAAATCAAGACTTTGATGCATAAACACCCCAGGCAGGTAGGCATAATAACCCCGTCCGTCACCACCTATGATCTCCGTGCGGAATCCATTTTGGGTATAATTGCTGAGCAAAGCCATGAGGATCATCAGAACCAGGACCAGGAAGCTCGACCATCCAAATGTGTTTGTTTTCCGCATATTTATGTGGTCTATTATCGGATCAAAGTTCAAAAAAAAAATGTCAGGGAGATAATTAATTTGAATTTTTTTTACTGAAATGAGAATATAGGAAAGGTTTTTGTAGTTTTATCGATGAATCTAAAAATCTATATATTATGATGTCTATGAATTTAATGCGCAAGCTGACAGGCGGAGCGATCGTGCTAATGGCCTTTGTTTTTATTTCTTTTACACAGGATGACGGAGATTGGGAAGTTCCATCAAAGTATCTGAAAATGGAAAACCCGACAGAGGACAATGCCAGGAACCTGAAGATCGGTAAGGCGCTTTACTCAAAGCACTGTAAGTCCTGCCATGGCAACCAGGGTCTGGGTGACGGACCAAAGGCAGCTTCACTCGAAACCTTCAGCGGAGATTTTTCCTCAGAGGAATTCCAGTCACAATTTGACGGGGCCCTTTATTACAAAACTACTTTTGGAAAAGGTGAAATGCCGGCATTCGATAAAAGCATTTCCAGTGATGAAGACCGCTGGTTGATCGTTCGCTATATGAGGACATTTGCCAAATAGGGATCAGAGCCCACTGAATTAACTTCTATTGATCCCCCTGTTCCTTTGTTTTATAGCTTTTCCCGAGCTTAAAACGACAAAGGGAAGAGGGGTTTTTTATGCACTGGCCCGGTCTAAATTATAGATAACAAATTTTAATAGAATGCTTGTTTAAGCTTTTATATTTTTAAAAATTCAGGGGTTTATGCATGAGAATATTACAATCATGCTTGTTTTTGATTCCATTATGATAATTTTGCCACTACAATTTTAACAACCACAGAAAAAGTATAAAGATGAAAAAAGATCCCGCTACCAGAATACAGATGTTAGAGCAGTTTGGCGAATATGGTGATGTGAATCCTTCAGTTACCGATTCGGCAACCTATACCTTTCTGCAGGCCAAGACCATGCTGGAGACATTCCAGGGGGAAACAGAAGGCTGTTTCCTTTATTCAAGGCACTGGAACCCTAGCAATAAATACCTGTCAGATGCCATTGCGGCCATGGAAGGAACGGAAGCGGCCTGGGTGACTGCCTCCGGTATGGGAGCCATTTCTAATGCCATCATGGAGCTTTGCAGTGCAGGCGACCATATCGTTTCCAGTATTACTACTTACGGGGGACTTTTGCCCTGTTAAGCAATTACCTTCCGAAGTTCAACATCGAAACAAGCTTTGTGAGGATCACGGATTTGGAGGCGGTGGAAGCTGCCATCCGGCCCAATACAAAGATCATTTATACCGAAAGCATGACCAACCCACTGCTGAGTATCTCGGATATCCCCAAGCTGGCTGAGATCGCGAAAAAGCATAATGTCAAGCTGGTGGTCGACAATACTTTCACTCCCATGATCATAGAACCCGCGAAACTGGGTGCCGATGTGGTAGTATACAGTCTTACTAAATTTGTGAACGGGAAGAACGACTGCGTGGCAGGCGCTATTTGTTCTGACCTGGATTTTGTGAGCCAGCTGATTGATGTGAACGATGGAACCTCCATGCTGCTGGGCCCGGTGCTGGATCCCTTGCGCTCTTCGCAAATCCTGAAGAACCTGCATACACTCCACATCCGCATGAAACAGCATAGCAAAAATGCTTTGTACCTGGCGGAGAATTTGAAATCACTGGGCCTGAAAGTGGTTTACCCCGGCCTGAAGGAACATCCCGGCCATGAATTGTTGAATTGTATCATGAACCCGGATTTCGGATATGGCGGTATGCTGACCATTGACCTGGAGACCAGTGAAAGAGCAGCACAGTTGATGGAATGTATGGAAAATAAAGGCGTCGGTTACCTGGCAGTGAGCCTTGGATATTTCAAAACCCTTTTTAGTAACAGTGGCAAAAGCACTTCTTCAGAAGTACCCGAGGAAACCCAGAAGAATATGGGGTTGTCGGATGGCCTTATCCGCTTTTCTGTTGGACTGGATAATGATATCGAAAGTACGTACGATTTGATCAGGTCTTGTTTGGTGGACCTGAAACTTATTTAGAATTAATTTAGACAAGCTTTTCGGATTTTTGTTCCCGGCCTGGTGTATTTTTGATTCGAATACATATTTACTAATCAATATTTGAATATATGAAATTGACATACAGATTACTGGAACACCCCTTCTACCAGGCATGGAATGAAGGAAAGGTTAGCATGGAACAGCTTTCCAAATATGCTGCCTCCTATGCTGAGTTCATCGGCAGGATGCCGGTATACTGGAAAAGGATCAGCGATGCTTTTGATACTGATAATCCTGATCTCTTGAAAATTGAAAATGAAGAGCAGGAACATATTGCCCTCTGGGAATCCTGGACTTCAAAAATGGATAGAAGCAATGAGTATCCTAAAATGGATAAGATCTTTGAGGCTTTTGACAACATGAGTCCATCCGAATTGCTGGGTGCCGTACATGCCTTCGAAGTTCAACAGCCTGAAGTTGCTGAAACGAAGAAGAGAGGACTGATCGGGCACTACGGATTTTCAGCTTCTGATCTTAGCTACTTCGATGAACACATGCAGGAAGAAGCGCATATCAAGTTAGGCATTGCCATGGCCGACAAACATGCTGATCATGAACAATTCAAAAGTGGCTTTGAAACGGGCAGTCGCTTAATCTATGAAGGACTGGATCTGTTCGTGAATTAAGTGACATTCTCAATTCACGAATTTCAAAAAAGCAATATCAGCCCTCTAAGAAAGTTAATCGTGCAAAAAGAGATCGTGCTGTAGCAGAAATAGTCCTTATCAATCTTCCATTTCCTGCTCATACTCCTCTGGAGTGAGGCAGGTACACACCAGATTCCGGTCACCGAATGCATCATCGATGCGGGTGACAGGCGCAAAGTACTTATCCACGTAAATCAGGTCAACCGGGAATGCAGCTCTTTGCCTGCTGTAGGGCAGGTTCCATTCATCTGCTGTCAGCATTTCTGCTGTATGTGGTGCTTTCTTTATGAGGTTAACTTCTTTATCGGCTTTGCCTTCTTCAATTTCCCGGATCTCTTCCCGGATATGCTGCATGGCTTCAACAAAGCGTTTCAGTTCAACCAGGGGTTCGCTTTCGGTAGGTTCCACCATCAGGGTACCGTGTACAGGGAAAGCTACCGTGGGAGCATGGAAGCCATAATCCATCAGTCTTTTGGCAATATCCACGGGTGTGAGGTCTGCAGACTTATGGAATTCATTGCAGTCGATGATGAATTCGTGGGCCACCCTGTTGTTCTTTCCGGTGTAAAGTATTTTATAATCTTTTTCCAAAGCTGAATTCAGGTAGTTTGCATTCAGGATAGCATAACGGGTTGCTTCTGTCAGGCCTTTTGCCCCCAGCAATTTGATGTATGCATAGGATATCGTCAGGATCAATGCGCTGCCAAAGGGAGCGGAAGCTATGGCATGAATACCTTTTTCTCCGCCTGTATTGATGTATGCATGTCTGGGGAGGAATGGAGAGAGGTGTTTGGCCGCTCCAATAGGTCCAACGCCGGGCCCGCCACCTCCGTGAGGAATAGCAAAAGTTTTGTGCAGGTTCAGGTGGCAAACGTCTGCATGGATCATGGCCGGATTGGTCAGGCCTACCTGGGCATTCATATTGGCCCCGTCCATGTAAACCTGTCCGCCGGCATCATGCACGATCTTTATGATATCCAGGATTTCCTGTTCAAAAACGCCGTGGGTTGAAGGATAGGTGATCATGGTAGCCGCAAGATTTTCTTTATGTTCTTCGGCTTTGGCCTTCATGTCATCTACATCGATATTTCCGTGATCATCACATTTAACAACCACCACCTTCATTCCTGCCATCACAGAGCTTGCAGGGTTTGTGCCGTGCGCCGAAGAAGGGATCAAACATATATTCCTGTGACCCTGTCCGATGCTTTTCAGGTATTCACGGATCACCATCAATCCCGTGTATTCCCCGCTGGCCCCTGAATTTGGCTGGAAGGAAACGGCAGCAAAACCGGTGATCTCGCACAGGTCCTTTTCAAGGTTTTCGATCAGCTCATGATAGCCTGCTGCCTGGTCGGCGGGCACGAAGGGATGAATATTCCCGAATTCAGGCCATGAAATGGCAAACATCTCAGCAGCCGCATTCAGCTTCATGGTGCAGGATCCCAGCGGGATCATGGTCCTGTTGAGGGCCAGGTCCCTGTTCTCCAGTTTTTTCAGATAGCGCATCATTTCCGTTTCGGAATGATAGGCGTTGAAGCATTCGTGTTGCAGGAAGGCAGATTTCCTTTTCAGGTTTCCGGGAATGGTCTGGATATCGGAGCAAGTTTCTTTTGTGCATTCAAATTCTTCAAATTTTTTGTTGGCAGACATGGCCAGAATCCTGATGATGGTATTCAGGTCATCCGCCGAAGTCGTTTCATCCAGGCTGATACCAATGCTCTTATTGTTTATGTACCGGAAGTTTGTGAAATTATACAGGGCATTCTTACGAATATGCTCAATACTCACGTCTTCGGGGGAAGGATCTCGATGGTATCAAAATAGAAATCGTTCAGTTGGCGGTAGCCGTATTTGGCGATCTCCCTGGCTAGCACGCCCGTCATGAGGTTGATGGTTCCGGCAATGTTTTTAATGCCTTCGGGACCATGGTATTGCGCATACATGCCGGCCATATTTGCAAGCAAAGCCTGTGCGGTACAAATGTTTGAAGTGGCGCGTTCCCGCTTGATGTGTTGTTCTCTGGTCTGCAATGCCATCCTGAGAGCAGGTTTGCCATTGGCATCTTTTGAAACCCCGATGATCCTTCCGGGCATGTTCCTTTTAAACTCTTCGGTAGTGGCAAAATATCCGGCATGCGGACCACCAAATCCCATGGGTATTCCGAAACGCTGTGTGGAACCTACGGCCACATCTGCCCCCCATTCCCCGGGAGGTGTAAGCATGGCAAGGCTCATGATGTCAGCGATGGCCACTACTTTGGTTTCGTTTTTATGTGCTTTTTCAACGAATGCCGTGTAATCGATGATGCGCCCTTTTTCATCCGGATATTGCACAATGGCACCAAAAGTCAGCTCATCAGGATTTGCTTTGTCATGTTGTCCAAATACCAGTTCAATGTCCAGTGATTCGGCCCTTGTTTTCAGTATGTCGATGGTATGTTCGAACAGATTTTCGGAAACAAAGAACTTGTTGGCGCCTTTTTTCTTCATGGCCCTGGGCATGCTGTTATAGAGCATGATCATGGCTTCGGCCGCAGCGGTTCCTTCATCCAGTAATGAGGCATTGGACAGCGGTAATCCGGTCAGTTCAACGATCATGGTCTGGAAATTCAGCAGGGCTTCCAGCCTTCCCTGGGAGATCTCGGCCTGGTAAGGTGTATAAGATGTATACCAGCCGGGACTTTCGAGCACATTGCGCTGGATAACTCCTGGCATGACCGTATTATAATATCCAAGACCGATGTATGATTTGTACAATTTGTTCTGTGAAGCCAGTTCTTTGATATGCACCAGATATTCCTGTTCGCTCATGCCTTCTCCGGTGTCCAGTTCTTTATCCAGGCGTATGGCCTTTGGCAGGGTTTCGTCTATTAGCTGATCCAGCGAATCCGCTCCGATCATTTCCAGCATCTCTTTCAATTCACTCTCTCTCGGGCCATTGTGGCGTTTGATAAAATTATTCTTGATCATAGGTTATAAATTTTCAAATCCTTTTTATTTATTCATACAGGTTGCAAAACAGTACTTCTCTTAACAGCCGAAACAGGCATTTTGTTCTGTTTACCTTTGGCTTGCAAAGGTAAGAATCTTTGTTTTTGAAAAGCATAAGCTGACAGGTTTTGTTAAAAAATTAACAGTGGATTGTTTCTTCGTTCAGAACGAATATGTCATCTGATCTAATGTCAATGCGGTAAGTTCCCTTCCACACTGTGGCGCATTTTTTCAGACCAGATGCCGCTTATTCTTCGGTGGTGTATTTCAGTTATCCAGGTAAATCCGGTTCAATAAAAAATAGTAAGGTGTCAGAAAATGATTGATAAACAGATAAAGATTTTCTTGCCTGAAGGCTTCTGCATTTTTATCAAAATAATTCAGGTAATAGTCCTCTCCTGCCAACAGGATAATGGGACTGCCGCATACCACATAATCAAAACTTTTTGCGTAGGAGGGTTCTTTAAAATCCTGAAGCTTTTTATTGACAAGCTTATGATATAATCCCTGTATCCTTTTAAATAATATGCATTGATCTTTTCAACTATATCCGGAGCAAGTACAGACAAACCAATCATCCAGCCAGCATGCACATAGGCATTGCTGTCTTGGGCAAGTTGATAATGAAAAACATCATGCTCGCCAAATTTCAATGCTCCGGTAGCAGGGATCATACCTGCATAAAAATTTTCCAGCCATGAGTCCATTTTTGCAGTAGTGGCACGTATGCTGATCACAGCGATCATCCGCTTTTCGTTGATCCAGAGGTCCCAGCGGTTATCCAGCCCGGAAACCTCCGATCGGTATACGATAGAATAATCTTTTGGATAGGGCAAGTCAATCGGGCGTGCAATGCTATCAGCCTGGCGGGCATATAGCTCCAGCATTGTTTTGTACTCCAGGGGATCAAAGCCGGGCTTTAAAACTTCCTGAGCACTGCTGGTCAAACTGAATAACAAAAGAAATAAAAAATATACAAGCGTTTTCATATCGATCGAATGGATAAGTAACAGATCTGAAAGATATGAAAATAAATGAATGCTCGGGATTCACCTGGAAATTGAATTTATTCTTCCAGCCACTCCCTGATCTTTGCAATCACCACTTTATTCTGTTCTTCCGTCAGATTGCTGATCCGGGTAGCATGCGTGCCACCTGCTTTCACAATCTTGATCATGTTTTCCTTGCCGGAGAATTCAATGCCGGAAGCGGTCCAGGGATCATATTCCCCGTAAATGAAGATCATTCTGGGTCGTTTTCTTCAAAGTAATCCTGTACGCTTTCCATCACACTGGCATCATATTCATAATGAAGGCTGTCTGGCAGAAATACCTTGCACAGATATCCGTCTGCATTTGGAAGGCTCAGGTATTTTTCAAAATCCCCGGTGTCGTATCCGTAATAGCCGATTTCCCTTGCTGCCTGTATAAAGAAGGGCAGGAAGTAGTCGCTTTCGGCAAAGTAATCAGCTGAAGCCACTGCCATGAGATGGTTGAATATTTCTTCATTGCTGGCTTCCGCTCCCGGGATCTTTTCTGTGTCGGCCAGCCATTGCCAGAATGCAAAGGAGTATTCCAGCACACACAGGTCGTAAACCTCTTCAGCAGGAATTCTGAAAACCAGCTCGTTTTCCAGGATGAATTTATTGAACAAGGGCATGAGGCTGTCCTTCCGCTGCAGTGCCTCGAGCTGGAATGCCTTGATGGCTTTTCGGTCTGACCGTTTCCCGTTCTTTGCAATGTACGGCTCATGGCGTCCGTCTTCTACACCAAAATTCAGCGGGCAAACATAGGGAATGGAAAAGTCCACATCATCCGGGTAAAGGCTTTTGTGGAACATCACCGTTTGCCCGCCTTTGCTGATCCCGGTGCTGATCCACTTCTCATCATACAAAGCTTTGAAACTTTCGATCACTTCATGCTGATCTGTAGCTGCATTGGCTACCGTCAGGTAATCCCAGTCCATGTCCTCCGGAACAGACTCCCTGAAATAGCGGTGCTCGATGATCAGCTGGTTACCATCCACAATGCCTGCGATTTCTGTCTGGTACATGGGGATCTCACCATATCCGGCACCATATCCCTCGGTTACCACCACCATGGGGCGCTCGAAATCTTTGTGGTTCAGGTAGAGCGTCTGCAGAAAATAGCCGGCTTCCGGTGTTTCGTGATTAAGTTCCTGCAGAAAACGGATCTTGTATTTTCCTTCCCAGGTCCCCGTAACCGGGATTTTCTTTATTTCCACAACTCCCGGCAGGGCTTTGATCCTGGCCATAAATGCAGAATCTTCCCGGCTGATCTCAACATCCTTCCTGCGCAATGAGCGTATTAACTGCAGCTCCCGCGAGGAGAAAGGAAGCCAGTAAAAATTTAATCAGTATTCTTTTCATGACTTAACTGGTTTTATGATCTTTGCGAAAATAGTGTTTTTCATGCTTAATTAATCTTATTTTTGAGCAGACGGAAGCTTTCATTTGACAAATGTTTTTTTCAGGCACATGAAAATACTGATCAAAGTAAAAGACATCCAATGATGATTGTACAGGAAGAAAAGAAAGACGGGAATCTTATTTACTGGATCCTCGGGGCATTTACCATTGTGATGATCTTTTGCATAAGTTACTTTAAAGGAACCGGTGACAATGGCGACAGCATTCTGCATTATCTGTTTGCACGTTATGCATTTGAGCATCCGGGGAACTTTTTCGACCACTGGGCAAAACCCTTCTACGTATTGCTGGCAGCCCCTTTCGCACAGCTGGGATTCGACGGGATAAAAGCGTTCAATGCCCTCAATACCCTGATGTGCATTTATTTTACTTACAGGATCGCTTTGATCCTCGGGTTTAAGAACCCCCTGGTGCTGCCCCTGCTCATGCTGTTTTCTCCCCTGTATTTCATCCTCAGCTTTTCTGGCCTTACCGAACCGCTTTTCGCATTCATGCTTGCCCTGTCGGTTTTTCTTTTATTAAAAGAATTCTGGTTTTCCGGGTATCTACTTGCATCATTTCTGCCTTTTGTCCGCTCGGAGGGTCTTGTGATTCTGGGTGTTTTTGGTTTATATGCCCTGATGAAAAGGCACTGGAAATACTTGCCGGCTTTGTTGCTGGGTCATGTTCTCTATTCTGTGGCAGGTTCGTTTTTCCATGGGGACCTGCTTTGGGTTTTTTCAAAGATCCCCTATGCCAGTATGGACAGTGTTTACGGCTCTGGCAGCCTCTTGCATTTTTTTGAAAAGCTGCTCTATGTGCTGGGGGTCCCGGTGTATTTCCTTTTCTGGCTTGGATACCTGGTCACAATCACCAGGATAAGCAGGAGGAGGGCAAGGCCGGAAGAAAGTATTTTGATATTTGCAGGATTTACGGGTTTTTTTATTGCGCATAGCCTGTTCTGGTACCTGGGTATTTTTCATTCAATGGGCCTAAACCGTGTGTTTCTTGCTGTGATGCCGCTGATGGGAATCATGGCATTGTCAGGATTCAGTTTTATTACAGATCTATTGAGTTTCGGAAAACCCTTGCTGAAGAAACTGCTCATTGCCTTCCTGCTGGTCTATATCATTGTATTCCCGCTTACAAATAATCCTGCAGCCATCAACTGGAAAAAGGATATGATGAAAACCCAGGAGGCCTTTGCTGCTGAAGAACTGGCTGCTTATTTGAAGGAATCGGAATTGGCAAACCAACGCCTGGTATATGTGCCGCCGCAGATAAGTTTAAGTATGCAGCGCGATCATTTTGATGCACGATTGCATCTCCTGCTCACACCGGCAATCATTAATCATCTTGTTGAGGGGGATGTTGTTATCTGGGACAACTGGTTTGCGATTACTGACATGGGGCTTGAACGCAGTGTGTTCGACCGTGACGATTCCTTTGCCCTGCTCCGCGAGTTCAGAAAGGATGCAGATGCCTCCCAAAGCCTGTATGTAGTTTATCAAAAACGCTGAGTTCGTCAGAATAATTCAGCGTTGCTGCTTTTAGGAATTATTCGGGCTGGTATTAATCGGATGTTTGCCAGGAATTGATTAATTTCGGCCTTCAAAATAAATGCAATTTATGCCGGGAAAGCTAATCAGGATCCTATTCTTTTTTGTCCTGCTGGGAATTATCTCCTGTGATGATAAACCCGTTTGCACTGAAATGGCCACCTCTTATCTTCAGGCTGGCTTTTACAAGGCAGTGGCCGGGGAGGAGCAGGATTCCGTTTTGAATAATGTGAGTGTGACCGGCCTGGGGGCCAGTGAGGAGCTGATGAAAAATGAGAACAATGTGAAACTGCTAAGGCTTCCATTGAATTTCGACAGCCATGAATCTGCTTTTGTCATCACCAACGACTCGGTAACGGATACCCTCTACCTTAGCTATGATACCACACTCAGCTTTGTTTCGTATGAATGCGGCTTTGCCCCGAATTATGATATCAGGGAGGTGGGTTTTACAACCCATGGCTTTGATTCGATTATCATTGTTAAATCTTTTGTTGAGCCTGTAGATGAGGAGAATCTTAAAATATACCTGTAGCCTTTTATTCATGCTGCCGCTGCTAACGAATGCCCAGGACACTACGGCAAGATTCCGTTCCCTGACACTTACGGCAGACCTGGGTGCAGCCGTTGTGCAATTCATGGATGAATACCGCAGCATGTATGCATTTGCCGCAGATTTGCAGATCAGGGAAACAACCTATGCCGGTATTATTACCGGCTGGCAAAAAGTTGACAAAGCCGGTGAGGTGTTTGATTATACTTCCAGCGGGATTTTTGTTAAGGCAGATGTTAAATATGACTTCCTGAACAAAAAAGATTCGGATAAAACCAGCATTGCATATATCAGCGGACGGTTGGCTTTCTCGGCTTTTAATCAGGAAGCCAGAAACATTGTCCTGAGAAACACTTACTGGGGCGATAAACATTTCGAACTGCAGAAGCAAAACCTCAACGCCATCTGGCTTGAACTGGGCGGCGGTATAAGAGCCGATATGTTCCGCCACTTCATGCTGGGCTGGAACCTGCACATCCGGGTGATGGCCAAAAAACCGGATTATTACCTCATACCCCCTCACTACATCCCGGGTTTTGGAGGCGGGGAAGAAACCGTAGTCTTTGGCTTTGAATACACCCTGTCGTATCGCATTCCTTTTGCCAGATAATCAAATTTTGTTATCTTCCAGTAAAATCAGATCATTGAACCAAAAATGGATGAAGTTAAGGAATACCCACAGTATCTGCCTCAATCCCGCATTAGCATGAGTGAAGTCGCTGGCAACAAAAAAGCATCCCCTGCCGAAACAAAGGATGCTTAATACCTTCAGAATTGTTAATTATTAATTATTAATTGTTAATTATTAATTAAATAATCCCCTGATCAAGCATAGCATTCGCAACTTTCAGGAAACCGGCCACATTGGCGCCTTTTACATAGTCGATATATCCGTCTTCGTCCGTGCCATGTTTCAAACAGGTATCATGGATGCTGATCATGATCTGATGTAGGCGGTTATCGACTTCTTCCCTGGGCCAGTTCAGCTTCATGGAATTCTGTGACATTTCAAGGCCCGAAGTGGACACGCCACCTGCATTCACTGCTTTGCCGGGTCCGAAGAGCACTTTGCTTTCCTGGAAGATCTCCACTGCTTCAGGTGTAGATGGCATGTTGGCGCCTTCTGCAACGCACATAACGCCATTATTCACCAGTGCTGAAGCGTCTTCTTTGTTCAGTTCATTCTGTGTGGCACAGGGCAGGGCAACATCGCATTTAACTTCCCATGGGCGTTTACCCTGGAAGAACTTGGCTTCCGGAAATTCGTATGAATAGGGTTTTACAATGTCTTCGTTGGATGCCCTGAGTTCCAGCATGAAATTGATCTTATCACCTGAGATACCTTCGGGATCGTAAATATAGCCGTCGGGGCCGGAGATGGTGATCACTTTGGCTCCCAGTTCGGTGGCTTTCTGGGCAGCTCCCCAGGCAACATTGCCAAAACCGGAAATAGCCACAAGTTTGCCTTCCAGGGTTTCACCCTTGGTTTTCAGCATTTCCTTGGCAAAATATACGGTGCCATATCCTGTAGCTTCAGGACGAATGAGGCTGCCGCCCCAGTTGACTCCCTTGCCTGTGAGAACACCTGTGTGCTCGCGGGCAAGTTTTTTGTAAGTTCCGTAAAGATATCCGATCTCCTTGCCGCCAACGCCGATGTCGCCGGCTGGTACGTCGGTATCCGGGCCAATTACATGCCATAACTCCAGCATGAACGACTGACAGAAACGCATGATCTCGGTATCGGATTTTCCTTTGGCATCAAAATCAGAACCGCCTTTGCCACCACCCATGGGCAGGGTTGTAAGGCTGTTTTTAAAGATCTGCTCGAAACCAAGAAACTTCAGGATGCTCAGGTTCACACTCGGGTGAAACCTCAGTCCGCCTTTGTATGGTCCGATCGCGTTGTTGAACTGTACCCTGTACCCAATGTTCACATGTACCTTGCCATTGTCATCAATCCATGGCACCTTGAAAGTAAATACCCGGTCGGGTTCGATGATCCTTTCTACGATACCGGCAGCTTCGAACTGCGGATTTTCGTTCACCACGTCTTCGATTGATTCCAGCACCTCATGAACAGCCTGTAAATATTCTGTTTCCCCAGGATGTTTCTTCTTAAGGCCGATCATAATTTTTTCAATGTCCATCACTACAAAATTTAAAAGGTTAAAAAATGAAATATTTTTTGTTAATAAATAACACTGTTAATCATTTAACAGTGCAAAATTACATCTATTTAAGTGATTAGCAAATTAAAAACGGAATAATTTTTTTACTTATTAAGGAAGTCAAAGCCATGATTTTTTTTGAATTTGCGCATTTTAGTTTTCCTTTTTTATTCCATTCATCCGGGCATTGTGTTTAACCAAATATCAATTACTTACTGCTTACTGCCAACTGCCTGCTTCTTACTATCACTGTCAACAATAACCTCTCCAAAATCATAAATGATCTCCTCCAGAACACTGCCATCCACATCATAGATTACCTCTTTGCCATGTTTCTCATTGTCTTCATAATGAATGATGGCTTTCAGGCTTCCATCCAGGTAAAAAGCTTTCTGGATACCGCTTCCATTATTAAATTCTCCGAGGCCCACGATGTTCCCCATATCGTCTTTATAGATCCACCTTCCATCGTACATTCCTTTGTTGTAGCTTCCTTCTGCGATTGGTTTTCCATTTTTATACCACTTTTTATAAGGGCCGTGCAGCGTATCATTCACGTAATGCTGAAGCTCTTCCCGTGTACCATTGCTGTAATAGGATATGGAAGGGCCGTGGAGCATATTGTTTTCATAGGTTTCTTCAAGCTGTTTTTCTCCGTTTTCATACCAGCGGACAGAGGTTCCTTCCAGGCTTCCATGTATATATTGTGATGACATGAACACCTTGCCGTTCTCATAATACCACCGGGCTTCACCATGGATTTCTTCATTTTCGTAAGGGATCTCTGAGCGGATATTGCCGTTCTCGTAATAGTTTGTTTCTGTGTTGCTGCACGATGATAAAGCAAACAGAAACAAAATGGAAACCGGGATACGAATATTATTGAAAAACCTGAAAAGTTGTTCTGGCATCTTCTGCATTCTTTTTTTTACTGTTCAAAAAATAATAATTGGGTTGTTTGAGCAATTTGAAATCACGGTAGTTGTAAATGTTCCAGTATGCGTTCTCTTTACCCCTGTTTTCATCTTGGCTGAAAATATATTGTGATTGCAGCATCGGGGGTGCAAAATAGGGCAGGCAGAGCCGGAACTCTTTGCCGAAGTTCATCATGGCCGATAAAAAGTACCAGGCAATGTCGAAGCCCTGGTAAGCAAAATAATCGGGTTCTGTGAAATAGTTCTCTCTGAATTTCCGGATAAACCACTGGGTAAGTTCATCTTCATAATTGATAAAGCCTGGTGCCAGCACGTGCAGGTCGAGGTTTGCATAAAGCCCGGGTTCGAATTCTGCAAAATCATCCCAGCTGGGCAAACCGAAAAGATGTATATCGAAAGTGTCGCGCATTACATTCAGGTTCACCAGGATATCCAGCATCTGGCTTTTATCCTCCGTGATGGCAATGATCACATTCTTGCGCACAACAGATGCATTGTTGATGATCCCCTGGGCACTGTCGATTGAATAAATAACTTCTGTGATCCGATTGGGGATGATGGTGGAATCGCTGATGACGGTATCGAATACATCTCTCGGGTAAAGCATATTTTCTACCTTCAGGGAGGCGAGCAGTTCAAATTCCTCATCCTCTGCTTTCACATTATCGAGCTGTTCGAATACATCCTGTGATCTTTCAACCAGTATGTTGTGCAGTGCGTAATTCGGTATTGAATAGGCACCCGGAATGTTTTCGTTGAAAGCGGCAAAAAAATCGTTCACTTCCTGCTGGTAGCGATATTCATTATCCCTTACCAGGATGATTTTGGCATCCGGGAACTTATGCAGCACAAATTCTGTTACCTGCTCCACCTGTTTGTGGATGGCCGGCAATACTTTGAATGCATAGGGATTGTTCTGCACCAGGTCGGCGCTGTTGGTAAAAGGGTTGACAATATTGATCTGGTAAAGCTTTGCAAAGTTGGAAACGATGGCGAAGTTCTTCCGGAACAGGGGGCCGATGATCAGGTCCATGTCCCGCATTTCTTGCTTTTTCAAGACTTCAAAAGCTTTATCCTCATCCGTCCCGACATCATAAACAAAGAGTTCGGTATTCAAACCTTTTTTTTGCAGGGAGTCAAGTGCCAGCCTGATCCCTTCGTAAAACTGTATGAAACGGAATGGGGCAGGCATGGTGATTTCTCCCTGCTCCAGCATTTTGTCCCATTGGAGGCTGTCAGCCTCCTCCAGGTAAAAAGGGAGCATGAGGGCAACTTTGTAGGTGCGGGCAAGGTTATCCTCCTGTTGTGCAAAGCAAGCAAGGCTGTCATCATCCTTTAACTCGTCTATCCTGATGATCTCTAGCTGGGTGCTTGTATCCTTGATCGTGACAGGGGCCGTCTCGTATTCCACAGGGATGCGAATGATCTGGCCGCGAAATACCTTCTGCCGGATCTCCGGATTTATTTCCATCAGGTCGGAAACCTGTACCCCGTATTTTCTGGCAATTTTGTTCAGTTTGTCTTTTCTTTCATCAACCTTGTGGATGATGTATTTTTTGTTTTCCTCCGATACCGGGATGCGAATGATCTGGCCGATCCTGAGGTTACGGTCCAGGCCCTTGTTAAATAGCTTCAGGCTGTCGATACTCACCTTATATGTCTGGGCGATTCGGTAAAGTGTTTCCCCCTTTTTTACTTCATGATCCACAAACCCCCCTGTTTGTATTTCCAGGACCGGTTTGCTTTCAGGTTCTGATTCTGTGAGTACGCTTTCCTGTTTTCCGGGGATCCTGATCACCTGGCCGATGGCAATATCGGGTGTAAGTCCCGGGTTGATCCCGCGGATTTGTTGTAAACTCACTTCATAAAGCTTTGAGATCTGGTAAAGGGTCTGTCCCTTTTGCACCACATGATTGGTGTATTCCTGGTCGGAAGGGTGGATATTTTTGTCAGGTTTTTCTGCAGTTTCTTTCCCGCTTTCTTCAATTGCGGTTATCGCCGCCACCGGTTTCACCAGTTCGCTCCGGCCGGTTTTCTCTTCTTCATTTGCCTTCCTGCTTAAACTAACGGGGACTTTCACATATTCCCCGTTTTTCAGGGGTTCTTTGAGGTCGGGGTTGGCCCGTTTGACCAGATCGGGATCTACCACGTAAATATAAGCGACATCCTGGAAACTTTCACCGGCTTTGGAAATGTGGTAGAAAAAGTCGAATTCCCCATCATTGAGGGGAGAAAAGCCATCCGGCCGGTAAGTTTTATAGGTGATCTTCAGTTCCTGCCCGATGCTCAGCTCCTTGTTGGCTCCTGGATTCAGTTCCCGCAATTCGCCCAGGCTTGTATTGTAAGCCCTGGCAATAGAATACAGGGTTTGACCCTTTTCCACCGTATGGATATAAAATTCCTTGCCATCAATTTTTTCGATACGATCTGATTTTTCAATGCTGATTTCCTGTGATAACAGATTTGTGCATGAAAATACCAGAAACAGTACAATGAAGTAATATCTCACCCTTTAAAAATTTATGATTTGGCGTAAATTTATGAATTATATTGCAAAACGTTTCGAACCTGAAATAATTGCTTATTCCCATTCGATTGTTGAAGGAGGTTTGGAGCTGATATCATAAACCACCCTGTTCACTCCTTTTACTTTATTAATGATGTCGCTGGATATCCTGGCAAGAAATTCATAAGGCAGGTGTGACCAGTCGGCGGTCATGCCGTCGGTGGAACCTACTGCTCTGAGAGCCACTACATTCTCATAAGTCCTTTCATCGCCCATCACACCCACTGATTGTATCGGAAGCAGTATGGCTCCGGCCTGCCAGACCTCATGATATAGATTGTTCTTTTTCAGGCCTTCAATATAAAGATGATCGACTTCCTGCAGTATTCTTACTTTCTCTGCGGTGATGTCGCCCAGTATGCGGATTCCCAGGCCCGGCCCCGGGAAAGGATGCCGCGAAAGGATATCTTTTGGCATTTCCAGGGCGCGACCGATCACCCTCACTTCATCTTTGAAGAGGGCGCGCAGGGGTTCCACGATTTTCAGTTTCATTTTTGCCGGCAAACCGCCAACATTGTGATGCGACTTGATGGTGACCGAAGGGCCATTGACCGAAACGGATTCGATCACATCCGGGTAAATGGTTCCCTGGGCAAGCCATTGCACATCCTGTATCTTATGGGCCTCTTCGTCAAAAATATCGATAAAAGTTCCCCCGATGATTTTTCTTTTTTCTTCCGGATCACTCACCCCGCCGAGATTATCCAGGAATCTTTGTTTGGCATCCACACCGTTTACGTTCAGCCCCAAACCTTCATATTGCTTCAAAACGGTCTCGAATTCGTTTTTGCGGAGCAGTCCGTTGTCGACGAAAATGCAGTGCAGCTTCTTGCCAATGGCCTGGTGAAGCAACATTGCCGCCACAGAGGAATCAACACCACCTGATAGCCCAAGCACCACTTTATCGTTTCCGAGCTGTTTTTTGAGGCCCTGCACACTGTCCTCGATGAAAGAAACCGGCGTCCAGCTCTGTGAACACTTACAAACATTAACCAGGAAATTCTCCAGGATGAGCTTGCCTTCGACAGAGTGATATACCTCGGGATGGAACTGCAAACCGAAAATATTCCGCTTCTTCATCCAGAAACCGGCAACTTCCACATCTTCCGTAGAGGCGATGGCTTCATAGTCGCCGGGAAGGTGGGTGATGGTATCCCCGTGCGACATCCAGACCTGGCTGCCAGAACTAATCCCTTTCATCAGGGGGTTCTCATAATTTACATATCCCAGCCTGGCACGGCCGTACTCCCTTATGGTGGAATGGATCATGTCGGCCCCGTCTTCCAGGGCGAGCAACTGGGCCCCGTAGCAAACCCCCAGCACAGGATAGTTCTTTTTCAATTCTTTTAAGACCGGCTTCGGGGCACCTTCATCATAAACCGAAAAAGGACTTCCCGAAAGGATGACCCCTTTGATATTATCTTTCTTTTCAGGGATCTTGCTGAAAGGATGAATTTCGCAGTAAACATTTAATTCGCGAACCCTGCGGGCGATCAGCTGGGTATACTGTGACCCGAAATCGAGGATGATAATTGTTTCTTCCATCTTGCAAAATTATTATTATTTTAGTACTGCAAAACACAAACAGCGATGGTAAAGAGAAAAATGAAGAAAGGCGGGGCGCATTTTCGTGGATCATTGTGATCATTGCCCTGGCGGTGATCGGGTATTTCCTGTATCCAAAGGTGTATCCTGAGGTTAAGAAATTTTTTACAGGGAGCGGTGTATCCACTGAAGAACCTGAAAATGTGGTGAACAAGGAATTGCAAAACAATCCGCTCACCGGCTTCACCTGGGTAAGCGAACTCGACGGTGCCATGATGGAACTAAAAAGCAATGGCAGTTTTACGGTTGACTTTCCGGGGGTTGACGACCGCCGGAAGATCTTCGGACATTTTAAACTCGACGGACAAAGGATCATTTTTATCAACCATCCTTCAACCGCTATCTGCGTGGCTGAGGAGGGCGTTTACAAATATGAACTGAAAGATGGCGACCTGAAATTTGATATCATCAGCGACGGCTGCACACACCGCAAGGAACATATGGGAATGGGATGGTTTAAGTTGTGAGTGGTGAGTTGTGAGTGGTGAGTGGTGAGTGGTGAGTGGTGAGTGGTGAGTGGTGAGTGGTGAATGGTGAATGGTGAGTGGCTCTATCTTTGGTCATTAGAAGTCATTGGTCATTAGTCATTAGTCATTAGTCATTGGTCATTAGTCATTAGTCATTAGTCATTGGTCATTCAGTCATTGGTTCCCGATGCGCTTCGCTTTCGGGATTTCGCCTTTTGGGCCCAACATCAGTCTTTGGTCATTTGTCAATGGTCATGCGTCATCTATCCATCCAACCAACCAACCACTCATCCATCCAATCATCCAACCAAACAATCATTCATTTAACCAATCATTCAACCAACCATCCATCCATCCATCCAAAGTCTAAAGCAACCATCTTTCCGCTTCTTCTGGCTTTTCCGGGTCGAAGACTATGACACTCAGGTCAGGACTATCGGTGGCGGCATTGAAGGACCAGGTTTCGCCGATTTTCTCTTTCCACTCTCCGGTGATGCGGGTGGATTCATGAATATGCCCGTGCAGGCTGATCCGTGGTTTTCTTTCCAGGATGAATTCTTTGACGGCAATACTCCCCACATGGACATCCAGCGGGACATGATCGATCATCTGCCCGTCCAGGGCGGCCCGGTCGAGTTTGGATTTGTAAGGTGGGGTATGAAACAGGAAAATACTCTTGGATACATCCTCATTCTGTGTAAGTTTTGCCAGGTCTTTTTTGATGCTTGACCATTCCAGGTTCTTTGCTGCTGGTTTACTCCTGAAACCTTCTGTTGGGGGGATGCATCCGGGATCCACATAGCGGGAAATATCGTATTTTTCCCAATCCTTTAAGCGGAATGGGGTGGGAGGTATCATGGCATAAGCATAGATATCATATCCCTGCCTGCTGAGCTTACGATGGTGCATATAGTACCACAAGGCCTGCTCCTTTTCTATCTCCTTAAAACTCTCTTCATTCACACGGGGATCATCATTGCCCAGGATCAGGAAAATATCCGGGTATTGCTCTTTAAGGGTATCGCGGAGCAAGCTGAAGTTCCGGGCAAGGTAATCCCGGGTGAAATCTTCCACCGCGATGCTGGCCGAGTATGCGTGAGGCAGCAGGTCTCCGCCCAGGAAAAGAGCTGCCGGCTTTTTCTCTTCAATCAACCGGAACAATTTTTCGTAGCGACCGCTTTTACCATGCAGATCGGTGGCAAAGAAAAAGTTCATATGCTTATTCCCTTGATTTTAGTAAGCTGGCCGAATTTTCCAGTGAACCGATCATACAGGCAAAACTCTCTTTTTTTTCGACGTCTTCATCTGTAACAATATGCAGGTCGATCAGGCTCTCACCGGGAGGATAACCCGTTTTAGAGGCATTCAGCTCTGCCAGGGCCAGTCCCCAGCCTTTCATATAACTGATGAGTTGCATTTTCTGTTCCCCGTTTCCGTCGAAATGGGCGATCAGATCAATGTCGCTGGAAGGTCCTGATTCGGAGTTCTTGGTGCTTCCGCAAATGTAAAGCCCTTTGATTCCGAATTGTTCAAGATCTGTGAGATCGGCTATTTTTTTACTCATCTCCATCCGCCATTTCCAGTGCTCATTCGATTCGGGCGTAAGCACCGTAAGCAGCTCATCCTGCCTGTCTGATTGATTATCAGGTTTCTTAATATAATCGATCGTCTTCTCCAGGTTCCTGAAGAAAAAATAATCTCCCAGGCGGTGGGCGATGGTGTTGAGTAGTTTTTGTTCTTCCGGAAGGAACTGGCTGTTCTTAAGCATTCTGATCAGCTGGGTGTATACTACCTCAATCCGGCCAACAATGTTTTCATCCACCACGATATCTGCAAATTGCATCCATTCGGTTTCTTTGAAATCTTCTGTTTTGAATTCTTTGTCCATGTAAAGGATCCTGGCCTCACAAACGGTCGAAAACTGCCATCCTGAAGGGATGATCTTCACAATTTCTTTCAGGATCTCTTCCGTACCGGATGTGCTTTCTCTTAGAATTGCTTCCGCTTTATACAGGCAATTCAGTTCCTTCTCTCTTTCCATCAGCTTCTCCAGCCTGATATGCCTTAGTTCTTTATCTTCCATTGCACTATTTATTGATGAATGTATAATTTATTTGGGACCGGTTGCCTCTTTCATCTTTTACTTCGAGACTGAAAGCGTTCTTGCCTTTCTGCAATTTGCTGTCAACAAAATATTCCAGCAGGTCGTTTTTGGGATCATACTCCATCAGTATCCATTGCCCGTTGAGGCTGGCCCGGTAATCCTTAATACCCGATAAATCATCCTTGATACTGATCCGGATGGATGGATATCCCTGAATGTTTTTGTTGTCGTAGACGTTAAGGGCTCTGATTTCTGGTGGAATGGTATCAATGCCAACGGTATAATTCCCAAAATCCCTGATGCTGGACGTCATCCATCCATCTTTATAAAAGCCGCCGGCAGGACTCATTTCTCCTTCCGCGTTCAGTTTTACAACAAGGAGTTTCTCCTGCATGGTCAGAGGCACTGTATCGGCTTTAATAGAAATTACGATCCAGTCGTGAATTGCCACGTTTTCGTTATGTACCTGATGGATGTTAGAAAAATATTTCCCATCATTTCTCAGGGTATCCCAGGTAAAGAAGAAAGAACTGTAAAAAGCCCCGGGTGGTGCACTCAGCCTGAATCCCTCTCCGGTAAATTCATTTTTCAATACATAGCTGAAATATGTGCCTTCTTCCAGTTCATAGTTGGCTGCCGAGGAATCCACCGGAATGGATCTCAGCGGGAATTCCAGCCGGGAAACATTCCCGTATGCATCCCTGACAATATATTCGATCCTGTGCAAGCTGCTGTCGTTGAAAGTGATGACTCCGTTGTTATTCACATTCTTATAAACCGAAAGTTTGTTGTTGGGCTCTATAAGACTTTTCTGAAACCGGTCCTTATTGGTTGTGTATTCCGCATAATCGATGAGGCTGTTGATGTAGCGGGTTTCATAAAAAGAGAATTTATCCATTCGCGTTGAATACACCAGGCTGCTGTCAACGAACAATTCTACGGAATACACCCCGTTGCGGTTGGGCATATCATTTAGCTGGTCGTCGGTTTCAATTCCAAAATAAACATTGCCAGAAACGGAGATCAATTTTTCTTTTTCAAGCCTGTGTTTTTCGCCCCAGCCGGCAACCCTGAGTTTTATGCTTTCTTTCCGGCCATCCAGCCGGCTGAAATGATCATAAGGATAAATCTGGATGGCTTTGATCCTGGGCCGCACATAATCTTTGATCTCGAAATTAAAGAAGAGCGGATTTACCGGTACTTCCCTTTCGGTTTCCCGGATCTCGAAATGAAGATGTGGCCCGAGAGAGCTTCCGGAATTGCCCGAAAGGGCAATGGTGTCGCCCTGTTTTACCTTAAACATTTTTTGATCGGGAAAAAGGTTCACCGGGAAGGATTCCAGCTCGTATTGATTTTTGATGACATATTCCTGTATCCCAGGCATAAAGCTTTGCAAGTGTGCATAAACAGAAGAATACCCGTTCGGGTGGGCGATATAGAGTGCTTTCCCGAAACCTCCGGGAGAAACCTTTATCCTGGTTACATATCCATCGGCAATAGCGATGATGGGGATGCCTTTCTTTCCGTTGGTTTTGATATCAATGCCAGAATGGAAATGTTGGCCCCGCAACTCTCCGAAAGTTCCGCTGAGGTAAATCGGGATTTTAACAGGAGCGACAAAATCTCCTTGTGGGTAGGGAGTGTTTTGTGCAAATGCCTGATGAACTATGATAAATGCAAAAATCAAAAATCTAATCTTCATACCACTTAACCGTGTCTTTCAGTTCGTCCATGCCATGGATGACTACATCGGCCATTTCAAAATATCCATGGGCCAAATTTTCATTATACAGAATCGTGTGCATGCCTGCTTCAGCGGCACCGACAATATCCTTCTCGTAATGATCGCCGATCATGATCGCTTCTTCCGGTCTGACGCCCACCTCTTGTAAAATATTTTCAAAAAACTTCACATCCGGCTTTTGATATTCCAGGTCTTTGGAGGAAAAAAAGTAGCTGAAATATTGATCTGCCCCAATCTTTTGTAATGCCTTCTTCATGTCTTCCGAATTGCTTTCTTCGGCATTGGTCGCGATCACGCAGATGTAATCTTTTGAAAGTTTTTTCAGTGCTTCTTCCAGATCCTTGATCCATTCCAGTTTATCCCAGGTGTACATGGGGCCCGGCAAACCAAAGTCTTTCATTACCGTATCGCCCCAGTCAAAAACCAGTGCTTTGATCATCTTGAATTGGGTTTATTGCAAAGGTAGGAAATTTGACGTTATGTTGCAGCTTGCAGGGTACATTTGCAGATTGAGTGTTTTGCAGTAGGCATGTGGTTTTGGTTATTAGTCAGTCATTAGTCATTATTTATTGGTCATTGTAACCTGCAACCTGTAACCTGCAACCAGCTTCCCTGTCCTTTTTCCTATCTTTGCATTCAAAAACCAACGGCAATGGCCTTCCGCTACTTCATAAAACTTGCATACAATGGAAAGGATTTTCACGGCTGGCAGGTGCAGCAGGGGGTACGAACAGTGCAAGGGGAGTTGGAGGAAGCGCTGTCGAAAGTCCTGAGGAACAGGATACAGCTGATGGGCTGTGGCAGGACAGACAGCGGGGTGCATGCTAAGCTTTTTTACGCCCATTTCGATCATTTGGAAAAAATCCACGAAGATGAGCTGGAGCAGTTGGCCTTCAAATTGAACAAGATGCTGGGGAAGGAAATCGCCATTTACCGCATCTTCCCGGTAGGTAAAAAGCACATGCCCGTTTTGATGCCACCCGGAGGACATACCAGTACCGCATCGCCAGGAAAAAGAATCCTTTTGAAGCAGATTTTTCCTGGTATTTGTATGGTAAACTGGATGTGGAGCTGATGAACCGGGCCTGCGAAATCCTGAAGGAATACCAGGATTTTGAATGTTTCTCTAAAGTTGGTGCCGATGTGAAAACCTTTCTTTGTGATATTTACCATGCCTCCTGGCAGGAGAAAGAGGGTGTGCTGATCTTCGAGATTATGGCCAACCGCTTTTTAAGGAACATGGTCAGGGCCATCGTGGGTACCATGGTAGAACTCGGACAATACAAGATCGATCTGCAGGATTTCCGCAAAATCATTGAAAGCAAAAACCGCTCTGAAGCAGGTTTCTCTGTTCCGGCACAGGGCTTGTTCCTGGCGGATGTTTCTTATCCCAGGGAAATATTGAATTTATAGGAGACTCATGAGATAAGGCGGATTCCAGCCGACTCATCCGCCTCTCTCCCCGTCTTCTGTCTAATGTCATTAGAAGTCATTGGCATCAGTCATCCATCCATCCATCCATTCATCCATCCATTCATCCATCCATCCAACCATCCATCCATCCATCCATTCATCCATTCATCCATCCATCCATCCATCCATCCATCCATCCATTCATTCATCCATCCATCCATCCATCCATCCATCCATCCATCCAACCTCCAACCATCCAATCATCCGCCGATCCTTCTTATCTTTGCTAAAAATTTCATAATGAAAAGCTGTTTGTTTTTTTTACTGTATGTGCTTTTGATGTCATATACAGCAAATGCTCAGATCGAAGGCTGTACTGATCCTTATGCCAATAATTTCGATCCTAATGCCTCCATCAATGATGGTTCCTGTAGCTACAACCCCACCTTCTACAAACCGGATGTTGACATGATCCTCGGACCCGGCCTTGAGGAAACCTCGGGTCTGGTCTTTTGGAACGGAGGGCTCTGGAGTCACAACGACAGCGGGGGCGAGGCAGTACTTTATAAAATAGACACCAATACAGCAGAAATTATACAAACGGTCCAGCTGAGCAATGGATCCAACAAGGACTGGGAAGACCTGGCACAAGATGCATCCTATATTTATATCGGGGATATTGGCAACAATGCCGGGAACCGGGATGACCTGCGGATATACAGGATAAAGAAATCGGATATTCCTGCAAGTGCTAATGTCAGTCTTGCAGCTGAATTTATCGACCTTTCATATGAAGACCAGACGTCCAAACCCCAGCAATGGCGGTCCAACAATTTTGACTGTGAGGCCATGATCGTGGCGGGGGATAGTATTTATCTGTTTTCGAAGAACTGGGCTGATTTCCGGACGAAGCTTTATGTGATCCCCAGGCATCCCGGCGAATATGTTGCAGAAAAGCGATATACATACGATATCAACGGATTGGTGACGGGTGCGGATTATAATGAAGCAGCTAATGAAATTGTACTTTGCGGGTATCAGAATTATGTCCCTTTCATGTTTCTGCTGTGGGATTTTGAAGGGCTCAACTTCTTTTCCGGCAACAAACGGCGCATTGATTTCCCGGAGATCATCACCTCACAAACTGAAGGCATTGCCTATTACAAGGGAAAAGAACTCTATATTTCAGCAGAGAAAACCCCCACGCTTTCACAAAGGATATATGACCTTGGCACAGGGCAGTGGACCACAGCTCCGGCAACTGCCGTCGAAGCGGTGCTCAGCCCGGAAATCTCTTTTGAGATCCAGCCCAATCCCGTTAAAGGAAGATCGTTTAAGATCAGTATTTCCTCTCTGCCTGCCAGGGACTTTGAATTGCAGTTATTCGATTCAACCGGCAGGTTGTTTTACCGCAGCGACTATGAGTTGGAATTTGCAGGAAAAAACATTGATATCAAGATTGTTGCACGGCGCCTGGAAACGGGCCTGTACCTGGTACAGATAAACTCGGGGGGCTATTATGCAAGCCGTAAAGTAATTATTCAATAAGCAGGACGTTTTGATTGGGATGAACAACAGGCAGGAAAAGATCAAAGACGGGAAATACCTTCCCCTGATGGAAGACTTTTACACCATACAGGGAGAAGGCTATCATACAGGCAAGGCGGCCTATTTTATCCGCATCGGGGGCTGTGATGTCGGGTGCAGTTGGTGCGATACCAAGTTTTCCTGGAATGCCCTTAAGTTCCCACCTGTACCCAGCGATGAGATCATCGCAAGGATTTTAAAACATCCTGCCCGCTCGGTAGTCGTTACAGGCGGAGAGCCTTCGATGTACAACCTGGATTATTTTACCCGCGAGTTGAAAAAGAAAAATATCGAAACCTTTGTGGAAACTTCCGGTGCGTACTTGCTCAGCGGTGTTTGGGACTGGATATGCCTTTCGCCCAAAAAGGAAAGTCCGCCCCATAAGGAAATGTTCGCCAGGGCCGACGAACTGAAAGTCATTATATATGAAGATGCTGATTTTGCCTGGGCTGAAGAGAATGCTGCCAGGGTGGCAGCATCCTGTAAACTGTACCTGCAACCGGAATGGAGTGTGGCTCCCAAAATGCTTCCACGCATCGTGGACTATGTCATGAAATATCCCAACTGGAATGTATCTTTACAGAGTCATAAATACATGAGGATCCCCTGATATGAAGACCGCTATTTGCTCTGTTATCATTTTATTGGTTTTATTGATGGCAATGGGTTTGCGTGCCCAGGAATATCAGTTCAGCACGGAATCAAAAAAAGCTCATAAGCTTTATAAGAAAGCTGAGGAGGCATACCTGGCCGGTGAAGCGGACCAATCGCGGGAATATCTGTTGAAGTCAATCCGGGAGGATACAACTTTTACTGAAGCTTATCTTCTGCTGGGAGATATTTACCTTGACATTGACCAGCAGGTTAAAGCCGAGGAAGCTTATAGGCAGGCAGTGGACATCGACCCGGATTTTTTCCCGCACGCATACTACCTGCTGGGGAATATTCAGCTGGCGCTGAAGAAATATCCTGAAGCAGAAGAGAGCTTCAAGGCTTACCTTGAGTTTCCTGATCTCAAGACCGTTACGAGAAGAAAAGTTCAGCAGATCCTGCAAAATATCCGGTTCAGGGCCGAGGCCTACCGGAACCCGGTTCCTTTTGAGCCCGTGAGACTGGGAGATTCGATAAATACTGCAGGAGATGAATACATCAACGCCCTGTCGACGGATGAAGCATTTTTATTCTTTACGCGGAGGATCAAAATTGCTGAAAACCGGGGTCGCCGCTCTACCGTGAAAAGATCCTGTATGCCGGTTGGATGGACACTGCCTGGACCGATGTGCATGAACTGAACATTGATTTTCAGTCGGACCTCAACATCGGTGCCATGGTCATCAGTCCCGACGGCAATTATTTGTTTTTTGTGATTTGCTCCTCCAGCCTGGGATACGGAAGTTGTGACCTTTATTATGCTCCCCGCAAGGAAAATGGATGGGGGAGTCCTGTCAACCTTGGGCCGGTCGTAAATACGGGTGTCTGGGAATCGCAGCCCTCCTTTTCTTCGGATGGGCGTACGCTGTACTTTTCGAGTACAAGGCCGGGCGGCAAGGGCTCATCTGATATCTGGAAAACCCGCATTGATGAATCAGGTAAATGGACCAAACCCGTGAACCTTGGCTGGCCGGTGAATACCAGCAAAGAGGAAATGGCTCCCTTTATTCATCCTGATGATAAAACCCTGTACTTTAGTTCTTCCGGACATCCCGGCATGGGTGATGCTGATCTTTTCGTAAGCAGGAAAGACAGCCTTGGCCTTTGGGCAACGCCCCGCAATCTGGGATATCCCATTAATACCGAAAAAGGGGAGATCAATCTCATCGTTTCACCCGATGCCCGACGGGCTTATATCTCCTCCGATAAAGCAGGTGGTAGTGGTAATTATGATATTTATGTATTTGATCTTAACGAGGAGATCCGGCCGGAACCGGTGAGCTACCTAAAAGGAAAAGTCTTTGATGCCGAAACGCAAGTACCCCTGCAGGCCAGTTTCGAGCTGATTGATCTGAAAAGCCAGCAAAAACGGGTGGAATCTTTTTCCGACAAAAGAACCGGTGAGTTTCTGGTGGTCATCCCGGTAGGAAGTAATCTTGCTTTAAATGTTTCAAGGGAAGGTTACCTGTTCTACTCCGATCACTTCTCTCTGTCGGAGGTTAAAAGCAGAACCGACCCTTATTTAAAGGATATTCCGCTCAAACCAATCAGGACCGGCGAAAAGACTGTTTTAAAAAATATTTTTTTCGAACTGGACCGGTATGACCTGAAAAAGGAATCCCGCGCCGAACTGCAAAAGCTGTTTGATTTTCTGCAGAAAAACCCCTCAATAAAAATTGAGATCAGTGGACATACCGATTCAACCGGCAGTGAAGCATACAACAAAGAACTTTCGGCAAACAGGGCAAAGGCGGTATATGATTTTCTGGTAGATCATGGCATTGATACAGGCAGACTTTCCTTCAAAGGTTATGGTGAAAGTCAACCCATTGCAGATAATGAAACGACACAGGGCAGGGCATTGAACAGAAGAACGGAGTTCAGGATTGTCGAATAAAAAAAGTTCAATATATTTAATAAATTTAGCGAACTATTTAAGACTTTTGTGGGTCTGTCATATATTCATGGACATTATGTATTTTGCAGAAGGAAGGAAAAAGTGATGACTATCAAGCTGACACAGACATTGTTTAAAAGATTTTTATTGACAAGCGTAATTGGGCTGATCGCTCTGTTAACCCATGGGCAGGTATCCCAGGATCTTCAGGTATACCCGATGGATTCGGAACTTTTACCCGTTTATGTAGAAGACACCCTGTATGGAGACGGGGGAAGGATGAAGTTTGTCTCCTATGAAGGCAGTTGGGATGGTATCGGAGCCTATAAGTACGGTGAATCTATCGGACTGACCAAAGGACTCATTATTTCGAATGGTTGGGTTATGAAAGCTGTAGCACCTAACTCAAACGGACATGATATTCACGAACGTGATGATTTGGGCGGGCATCAGGATGAAGATATGAATCAAATTCTAGCCTGGATTGCAACCGGTGATCCTCAGGCAAAACCTGATTCTGCTATTGATGCATCCGTATTGACTTTTGAGTTTATGCCCTTTTACGACCAGGTCCAAATTAAATTCCTTTTTGCCTCCGAAGAATATAAATATCATAATCTTCCTGAAGATAAAAATGATTTCATAGCTGTGGATTCGGTTAAAAGTGACATCATGGGCATCGTTATGTGGGACAATCCCAACCAAAAAAGTTATGAACTTTTTCGTAAAGGACCTAATAATTTGCCAGTGTCAGTTAAATATCTGAACCACAAAAGTTCTGGTTGGATGTCCAGTCAATATGTACCCAATGAAAAGACATTGACCAATCCTGATGGATACCCGGTCAGCTTCGATGCTTTTTCACTACCTATTTCTGATTATATTGTTGAAAATATTTCCCCATGCCGGACCTACAAAATAAAAATCGCAGTTGCTGATAATCCCTATATGCTTGATCTTCCCAATGGACAAGCAGCCGGGCCGTATTTTAATTCAGCCGTATTTGTTGAGGCTGGAAGCATTAAAAGCGGAAGCGGGTACGGCTTTGGTTTTAAATGGGATGTTGAAGGAATGAGTGATAATGCCGAGTTTGAACCCGATGAAATCGTTGAGGGTGGATGTTCCAACATGATGATCAGGCTTACAAAAACCTTTGTTACACCCGACACAACCTGGGTTAGATACAAAATCCAGAATGGAAGTGCTGGAGAATACAGCATTATGCCCCCACCCAAAAATGATTCGGTTTTTGCCATACCTCCTGATTCCCTGGAAATAACCTATGTTCTGACCGCCCTGCAGGATGGCAATCCCGAGGGCGACTACGAATACTGGACTTTACGTTATCAGGTGGATCCCTGTGATTTTGATCAGCCCGGTCCGATCGGCACACAGGGCCTTTCCGGTGAGATTCCCATAAAAGTATATGAAAGGGATTCCATAACCGAAGCGAATAAGACATACGGTCCTGTGCCTGCCAGTATTTATTATTGCGGGAATGAGATCAACGTGAATGTGGATGATATCCTGGATGGTGGGGTTGAACCCTTTACCCAATTCTGGCAATCGAGTCAGGCCTCCGGATTCGGGCCTGATTTTAATGTGCCTATTGCCAGCAATCCCGAAATAGTTGTTTGTACCATCAAGGATAGGTGCAGCGACCTTGATGGCTATAATACCGCCCACGATACGGTATTTATTCACAGCCAGCTCGTCGTTAGCCAGGAAACACCCAATTTCCAGCTTTGTGAAAACCTGGAACAGCCCATCAGTGTGATCAATACCAATGCAGGCAATGATTTCAGTGTCAATTGGTATTTTCAGGGCGATCTGGTGCACAGTGGCAATCCATACCTTGTTACCTGGGATGATTATGTGCAGTATTATGATGTACTCGATTCGCTGGTATTTGAATACACCGTAAATGATGAGTGCGGCAATTCGGCCAATGGTTCTGTTGTGGCCTTCTGGGATCCCATTGTGCAGATCCAGGGACCGGAGGTGATCTGTTTGGGAGAGGAAATCAACCTGAATTGCAGCGAGGGACAGTCCTATCAGTGGTATGAAGGTTCTGTGAGCCCCGGCAATGAAATCCCCGGTGCGGTTTCCAGTCAGTATTCCTTTACCCCTTCCCAGGCAGGTATGTATACCATTTGTGTTGAGATCCTGAATTCCTGTGATGAACTGGCTTCTACCTGTTACACCTTCGAGGTTTCGGAACTTAATTGTGAAATAGAAGTGAATGGTACGGATGAATTGGTGGTTTGTCCGAACATGGAGTTTCAGCTTGAGGAACTTAACGGATTTACCGGATGGGAATGGAGCTGGTTTGACGATGGCAGCACGCATTCAGCCTCGGGGAAAGAAGTTTCACTCAGTCTGGTGGACCCTGGTATGCATACCATAACGGTATCTGCATATAATGAACACGGATGTTATGATGAGCGGGATTTTGAGATCATGGTGAACCCCTATACCGAACTGCAGGTGCTGAGTGAATTTGATTCAGTATGTGTGAATACCTCGGTACAACTAAGCACCATAAGTGCAGTGGATGTGATGAGCTGGGAATGGTCTTCGGTTCCCGCCGATCCAACGCTGGCCGGGCAGGAAAACGATGCGAACCCGCTGGTCAGTCCCTCAGTACAAACCACTTATTATTGCTTTGTAACCGACGAAAATAGTTGTGTTGAGGAACAATCCAAAACCATTTATATCCGGCCTCCTATCCAGGGAGCCATGCTGACCGATCCCGAATCTGTTTGTGCTAAAGAAGAGGTAGTGATCGATTTCGACGGCGATGCCAGTCCTGGAGCCTCTTATACCTGGACCTTTGAAAATGGTTCACCCCTCAGCAGCAATACAAAAATAACAACGGTGGTATGGAATGAAGCCGGATGGCAGGATATACAGCTTGATATTTCAGAACCGGGTTGCGAGCAAAGCCTGGATATGCAGGTACTGGTTAATCCCAAGCCTTCACCTGCTGTAATACCTTCGGGGAACAGTGGTTGCCAGCCGCTTGAGGTGATCTTCCACAATCAATCTGCTGACCTTGACGATCCTGAGTATTCCTGGGATTTCGGCGATGGTGGCAGCTCATCGGAAGAAAGTCCGGTTTATGTTTATGATTCGGCCGGGCTCTTCGATGTGAACCTGACCATCACCAATGCTACTGGTTGCGATGCTTCCGAAACATTCCAGGATATGATCGAAGTCTTTCCCACCCCCCAGGCCGGATTTGATGTAAACACCCAGGCAGCAACCCTCGACAATCCGACAATCTCTTTTTTCGAGCAGGTAAACGGTGAGTATTCTTATCTGGAATGGGACTTCGGTGATGGAGCTACCGCTGAAAACCAGGAAAACCCCGAGCATACTTACAATCTGCCCGGCGTATACCAGGCCGTATTGTTTGCTGAAAATAACTATGGATGCTCTTCCTATGATACTCTAACGATCACGATCACCACAGAACTCAAAGTTTACTTCCCCAATGCCTTTACACCCAATGGAGATGGCAATAATGACTGTTTCCAGGTGATCGGAACTGTGTACGACCTGCTGAACAATTTCACGGTTCATATTCACGACCGCTGGGGCAGGGTAGTGCACACAGGCAAAGTGACCGATCCCGACTGCCTCTGGGATGGCACGGATGAAGGCGGGGAAGTGGTGCCCATGGGAACCTATGCCTTCCGCCTGGTCGGTAAGGACTTTAAAGGTGAGAAAAGGAATTTCGTGGGGCATATTAATGTGATTCGGTAATTTTGAATTTTGAATTTTGAATTTTGAGTTTTGAGTTTTGAGTTTTGAGTTATTGGAATGTACAAATTTGTATCTGTAACTCAGAATACCAATCAATTTAAAATGATTATCAATGAACCTGCCAATTTCCAAGGACAATTCAAAACTCAAAACTCAAAACTCAAAACTCAAAATTCTTTAACATCCACTTCTTTTGCCATGAAGCATGCTTTCATTATCTTTGCACCCAATTTTTTAACACGGAAAAGCGAAAGCATGATCAATATTACACTACCGGATAATTCGGTGAAACAGTTTGAAGAAGGGGTAAGCGGCCTTGATATTGCCAAAAGTATCAGCGAAGGCCTGGCCAGGAATGTGCTGTCAGTTAAGGTGAATGGCGAAGTTTGGGATGCCACACGGCCCATTAGTGAAGACGCCAGGGTTAAACTCTTAACCTGGAACGACAAGGAAGGGAAAGCGACCATGTGGCATTCTTCTGCGCACCTGATGGCCGAAGCAGTGGAGAAACTGTATCCGGGTGTAAAATTCGGGATCGGTCCTGATATCGACCAGGGTTTTTATTACGACATCGATCTGGGCGACAAGGTCATCACAGATGCTGATTTTAAGAAGATCGAAGACACCATGCTTCAACTCGCCCGCCAGAAACAGGCATTTATCAGGGAAGAAAAATCCAAAAAGGAAGCCCTGGATTACTTTGCCAAAAAAGGCGATGAATATAAACTGGAGCTGATCGATGATCTGGAAGACGGCCAGATTACTTTTTATCAATCCGGTGATTTTGTTGACCTGTGCCGGGGGCCGCATCTGCCTGACACCAGTCCCATCAAGGCAGTTAAAGTTTTGAGTGTTGCAGGAGCCTACTGGCGTGGGGATGAAAACCGCAAACAGCTCACCCGCCTGTATGGCATAGCTTTTCCCAAACAAAAAGAACTGAAAGAATACCTCGAATTGCTGGAGGAAGCGAAAAAGCGCGATCACCGCAAACTGGGCAAAGAACTGGAGATTTTTACCTTCTCACAAAAGGTGGGCGCAGGCCTGCCCCTCTGGTTGCCCAAAGGAGCACAGCTGCGTGAACGCCTGGAGCAGTTCCTGAAAAAAGTACAGCAGGAGGCAGGTTACGAGCAGGTGATCACACCCCATATTGGCAAGGTCGATCTGTACAAGACTTCGGGCCATTACGCCAAATATGGAGAAGACAGTTTCAAGCCCATACAGACACCTGTGAAGGGAGAAGAATTCTTTCTGAAACCCATGAACTGCCCCCATCATTGCGAGATCTACAAGTATAAACCCCGCTCATACCGCGATCTGCCCATACGTATGGCGGAATTCGGAACGGTTTACCGCTATGAGCAAAGTGGCGAATTGCATGGACTTACCCGCGTGAGGGGATTTACACAGGATGATGCCCACATTTTCTGCACCCACGACCAGATCAAATCGGAATTCAAGGGGGTGATCGATATTGTGATGCACATCTTTAAAGCACTTGATTTTAAAGATTTTATCACACAGGTATCCCTCCGGGATCCGGATGACAAAGCCAAATACATCGGTACGGATGAAAACTGGGAAAAGGCAGAGAAGGCCATCATCGAGGTGGCTGAGGAGCGAGGCCTGGATGCAAAGATAGAATATGGCGAAGCCGCCTTTTACGGTCCCAAGATGGATTTTATGGTGAAAGACGCACTTGGCCGTGAATGGCAGCTCGGCACCATACAGGTGGATTATAACCTGCCGGACCGTTTCGAAATGGAATACACCGGAACTGACAATATGCCGCATCGTCCTGCCATGATCCACCGGGCGCCTTTCGGATCGATGGAAAGATTTGTTGCGGTTTTGATCGAACATTGTGCCGGTAAATTCCCGCTCTGGCTTACACCTGAACAGGCTATCGTGCTGCCAATCAGTGAGAAGTACCAGAAATATGCCGAAAAAGTTTTAAAATTGCTAAATAATTACGATATTCGCGCCCTCATTGACGGACGCAGCGAAAAAACGGGTAAGAAGATCCGCGACGCGGAAATGAAAAAGATCCCCTACATGCTGATCGTTGGTGAAAAAGAAGAGGGTGATGGCATGGTTTCTGTAAGAAAACAGGGAGAAGGAGATCTCGGTACTTTCTCTATTGAAAAGTTTGCGGAGATGGTGACCAAAGAAGTTGAAGAAATGATGGCCCCGTAACGGGCTTTTCTTTGTGCTGAAAAATGAATAAATTCGATCGAAAATAGATAAATCAAGTTAAACCAATTAGAAAGGAGATACGTTATAGCTGCACAGTTTAATAAACCCAGATTTGGTAGAGGTGGTCCGCGTTTTAAAAAGCCGGAACCCTACAGGATCAATGAAAGAATTAATGCACCGGTTGTGAGAGTGGTGGGAGAGAATGTTGAAACCGGTATTTATCAAATCAAGGAAGCTATTGAAATAGCTGAAAATGCGAATCTTGACCTGGTTGAGATTTCACCGAAAGCCAATCCACCTGTTTGTAAAGTAATTGACTATAAGAAATTTCTTTACGACAAGAAGAAGAAAGAAAAGGAAATGAAGGCCAAAACGGCCAAAATCGTGGTGAAAGAAATTCGTCTGGGCCCGAATACCGACGATCATGATTTTAATTTTAAATTGAATCATGCAAAAAAGTTCCTCGAAGAAGGAGCCAAAGTGAAAGTTGAGGTATTCTTTAAAGGCCGGACGATCATATATAAAGAAAAAGGCGAGATCATGTTGTTGAAATTTGCCCAGGAGTTGCAGGAGGAGGGAAAAGTTGAAAAGCTTCCGAAGCTCGAAGGCAAAAGGATGATCATGATTATCGTCCCCAAGAAGTAGTATTAATAGTTAAAAACGAAGACAGAAATGCCAAAGATGAAGACGAAGTCCGGTGCAAAAAAAAGGTTCACCTTTACCGGCTCGGGTAAAATCAAGAGAAAGCATGCGTACAAAAGCCACATCTTGACCAAAAAGTCAAAGAAGCGCAAACGCAACCTGGGATACGATGCAATCGTTGACCCGGCTGATGCCAGGAATGTACGTAAAATGCTCAACAAGTAAAATGATTGTTTAACTTGCTTTATGCCGAAAGATCCACCAGCTGGTGGACGCTGAAGCAAAAAAAGAAAATTAAAAATGCCAAGATCAGCAAATTCAGTAGCTTCCAAAGCACGCCGTAAAAAGGTCATGAAACAGACCAAAGGGCAGTGGGGAAGACGGAAAAATGTCTGGACCGTTGCAAAGAATGCACACGAGAAAGGTTTGCAATATGCTTACCGCGACAGACGAACCAAAAAGAGAAACTTCAGGGCACTCTGGATCCAGCGGATCAATGCTGCCGCCCGCGAATATGGAATGTCATATTCCGAATTCATGGGTAAAGTACACAAGAAAAATATTGATATTAACCGCAAGGTGCTGGCCGATTTGGCCATGAACAATCCGCAGGCTTTCAAAGCCATCGTGGATGCCTTGAAATAGTATTTTTACTTTTCCCCTCATCACGTCAGTACGGACCGTACGGATGGGTGAGGGGTTTTTTGTGCCTGGATTTCTCCTGCCGGCGTCCTATTTTACTTCGATCCTGTATTTCTTCAGTCTTCTGTCGAGCGACTGCCAGGTGATGTTCAGCTGATCTGCTGCCCGCGATTTATTGTTATCGCATTGATTCAGTGCCTTTTTGATCAGGCTGATCTCAACCTTCTCCAGGTCCATTTCCTCAAAGCCGGGTTCCTGCAGCAGGTTGTTATTGCCGGATGATATTTTATCGCTGATCAGGTCAAAGTGTTCACGGCCTAAGACCGGGTCATCGCAAATAATCACAGCCCTTTCAACCATATTTCTCAACTCCCGTATGTTGCCGGGATAATCATACTTTTTCAGTACCCTCAAGGCATTCTCTTCTACCTTGTAAATGTTTTTGGCCATTTTTCCGGAGAATTCCTTTACAAAATTTTCAATCAGCAGGGGGATATCTTCCCTTCTTTCCCGCAGGGGAGGGATATGGATGATGAAAGTGCTTAGCCGGTGATAGAGGTCGAAGCGGAACTCTTTCTTTTGTGCCATGTTCTCCAGGGCCTGATTGGATGCTGCGATAACCCTTACATCCACCGCCTGCTCCTTGTGGGTTCCCACCCGGCTGACTTTTTTCTCCTCCAGTACGCGCAGGAGCTTGGCTTGCTGTGATTGCGGCATATCACCTATTTCATCCAGGAAAAGAGTCCCCTTGTTTGCAATTTCAAACCAGCCGGCCTTGTCTTCGGTAGCCCCGGTATAAGCCCCCTTTTTATGCCCGAAAAATTCGCTTTCAAAAAGTGACTCGGGAACGGCAGAGCAGTTTACCGAATAGAAATGCTTGTTCTTTCTATTGCTCAAAAAGTGTATGCCCCTGGCCACAAGCTCTTTGCCCGTTCCGCTCTCCCCCGTGATCAGTACCGCGGTGTCGTGGGTTTTGGAAATCTTGGCCATGAGTTCAATCACCTTTTTGATAGCCCTGCTTTTGCCGATCAGGCGGTGTCCGATCTCCCTTTCAATTTCCTGTGAAAGGAAGCTATAGCTTTCCTCAACTTCCTTCAGCCGCTGTTGCAGGTCAATGAAGCGTTTGGTCCTTTCAATGGCATTGTTGATCTCTATCAGTCTGAAGGGTTTCTGGAAAAAATCGGCGGCACCATATCGCATGGCTTCGATTACGGAATTCATATCCCCGTGCCCGGAGATCATAATCACTTCTATCTCCGGATATTCGTCTTTTACTTTTTTCAAATAGCTCAGGCCGTCCATTTGCGGGAGCTTGATATCCAGAATGAGGATGTCGATATCATGCCTGCTGATTATTTGATCAGCCTCCGTAGGCATTTCCGCTTTGTGCACGATAAACTTTTTTCCCAGCAGGAATTCTTCGATCTCATCCCTCACTCTTTTTTCATCATCCAATATCAAAATTTGAATATCCTTCATTTTCAGTCATTTTTGTTCAATGGTATTGAAACGATCATGCGGGTGTATTCAGCCACTTTGCTGTCGACCAGGATATCCCCTCCCAGTTCCTTGATAATGCCATAGGAAACACTGAGCCCCAGGCCGGTGCCGATCTCGTTCTTTTTAGTTGTATAGAAGGGGTCGAAGATGTTTACCTGTTTTTCTTCCGGGATACCTGTGCCGTTATCTTCCACGATGACGTCTGCTTCCGTCTCATTCATTTTCGAATAAATATTGATCGATTTCTGATATGAATTACTGCTTCCATTTGCTTCCTTCTCATCAACAGCATATTTGGCATTCGAAAGCAGATTCAGGATCACCTGTTCAAGCCGGTATTTGTTCGCTTTTATGCAAATGGGATAACGGGCCAGCTTCAAACTCAGGTCGACATTGTGGTTCTTGTACTGGCTCACCACCATGCCCAGGGCATCTTTGATTACCTGATTAACATCTATGGTTTCAAAATCAATAATGTCATGGTCTTTTGAGAACAGCCTGACATGATTAATGATATTGCGGATCCGCTCGATATCCTCGAAAATGGTTCTGAACTTATTGGCCAGGTATTCTTTTGTTGCGGCATGTTCACCGACCTTGATGGAGATGTTGTCGAGAGCCATGGAAATACCACCCAGCGGCTGGTTGATCTCATGGGCAATTCCTGCCGCCAGTTCACCCAGGGATTCAAGCTTCGATTTCTGGATAAGCAGGTGCTGCTGCTTTTCCAACTTCTCCACTTCTTCCCTAACACGTTGTTCGAGTTTCTGGTTCAGTACCTTAAGCTCTTCCGCTGTTTTTTTACGTTCTGTAATATCCGTCAGGAAGGTAAGTACTGTGGGCTCGTTCTCCCATTTGATCAGGTTGGATTTCAATTCAATCCATTTCATATTCCCTTGCTTGTCGAGAATTTGTATATCATAGCGTTCCGGTGCATCTTTCTTATTGATGCGGCCCAGGTAGTTTTCCATGGTTGTTTCCCTGAAATCAGGATGGACAAAATCATTGAATGACTTTCCAATACATTCTCTGGGCAGGTATCCGGTCATTTCGTACAATTTAGGATTGGTAAACTCGATGATTCCTTTCATGGTCAGTATGATGCCATCATTGGCATTCTCGAAGATCTGCCGGTATTTTTCCTCGCTTTCGCGAAGCATTGTCTCAGCCAGTTTCCTCTCATTCACTTCTTTTTGCAGATCCCTGGTTCGTTCGGAGACGCGCAATTCCAGTTCATTATTGAGGGTGAGCAGCTCTTCTTCTACTTTTCTGCGGTAGATGGCTGCACCGAAAATATCGGCAGCTGCGGAAAGTGCTTTGATCTCTGCCTCACTCCAGCTTCTTGCCTCCCTGCAGTCGTCAAAACCGATGAATCCCCACCAGTCTTTGTCGCAGAATATGGGAACTACCATCAGAGAGATTATATGCTGAGGTTCCAGAGCGGCGCGTTCTTCATTGGGAAAGTCCCTGACCAGCCCGTAGATGCTGTTCCCTTTAAGCATTTCATCGTTCCATCTATTAAAGCCCGTTTCGATGAAACTAACATCTTTCAAATGTGGATTGTCCATCTGCGAATCTATTCCCTTTGCTGCCCACTCATAGATCTGTGTTGAGATGTAATTGCCCCGTTTGTTCAGGGAGTTTTCGAATATGTACACCCTGCTTACATTGGTGGCTTCTCCAAGTTGCGACAGGACCTCGGGAACACTTTTCTCGCCATAGGAATACTGCAGAAATTTTTCGGAAGCCAGGCTGACGGCTTTTAGGATGGACTCACTGGTGCTCAATGCATGTTCCGCTTCCTGTCGCTTTACTTCTTGCTCTTTTAATTCTTTCTCCAGCAGGATACTTTTCGCCTGGGATGCGATGGAATCGAAGAGTTTTTCATTGTTAACAGGTTTGAGTAAAAATCCCTTCACTCCAAATTCGATCGCCTGTATAAAATACTGGGGTTGTCCGTAAGCAGACATGATGATGATCTTGGCATTCGGATCTTCTTTCAGGATCTTTTTTGACATCTCCAGACCGTTCATCACCGGCATTTTGATATCGGTGATCACCAGGTCGGGTTTTTCTCCCGGAACATCTTTAACCCGTTCTCACCATTGTCGGCGATATATAGCTCCTTTACGCGTTTGCCCAGTATCGTCTGGTAAACATTCCTCAGGATCTTCTCATCTTCAACATACAGAACACTAATACCGAATTTTGTCTTTTGTGGATCCATCGTTTTTGATTTTATTGATGATCAGTATAAGGTTTTTCCCCGGCCAGGACTTTGACCTCAAGGTAGTTTTCTGCCGGGGGATGGGACATGAATAACGGCCGTTATACGAACAATAAGGATTGTAAAGAAAATTGAAGTCGAGCCATATGCTGTCCTGATCGCGGATTTGCAGGTCAAGGTAGCGACCACCTCCGTATGATTCTTCCCCGCTGCTCAGGTCACGCATCGGAAGGAATAAATAATCATGATATTCGGGATGATCGATAAAAGCCATATTCTGATAGGCATTCAGGCTGAACTCCTGTTCTTTTAACTCAAAATCCAGTCGTGCATATTTGCGGTAGGTGGGCAATCTGTCGGTTGTGGTCTTCATCTGAAAAGGTGTACCGCTGGTGTCGATCCTGTATGCAGCCCTGACGCGGAAGCCCGGGTCTGGCTCGAAATAATTCAAACCTATAAAATCTTCCAGTTGCTCTTTTGTAAGCGGAGTGTGCAAACTGTCAGTAAAGCTTTTGTTTATCCGGCTCCTGTGATCCCTTAAGGAGTCCAGGTAATGGCCTTCTTCCAGCTGCCTCCTGATGCCCTCATCATCCGGGATGAAAGACAGTGCAGCATATAAATACGCGATACCCTCATTGGTTACAGTCCGGAATCCCCGGCTGCTTGCCATCCAGTGATCATAATCATAGCTTTCATCCCTCGAGGAAATGATCCCTATGGGCATGCTACCATCAAATGCCTTCCTGAAAAGCAGCCAGCTTCTGCGGGCATGGCATCCCAGGGTATAAATGTTGAAGCCCTGTAGCTCGATGTTTCCGTTTTCGATCTCCTGCCTCAGAGCCAGGGCTGCAGTGTAAGTCCTGTCCCTGCTTATGTTTGCGGGCAGGTTCACCTTCCTGATCCTGGTGGTATCAAAACCCATCCCGGACAGTGAAACCATGGCAACATCAGCATAAGTCTGGTATCTTGAATTGTAATATCCCCTTTCGAGCGGAACACCTGTAAGTATGATTTTTTCTATTTTGTTTTCTTCAATATGCCTGATCAAATGCTCCAGACTGTAGTCCGGTAACCAGCCCTCAACAACGAGTGCCCTGGAGTTAATCGGTTGACTGACGCAAAGAAAGCTGTTCATCTGGCGGAAAAGTAGCACGAAAATAAGAATGAACGCCAGCAATATAAGCGTTTTTGAAAAGAATGTCAGGCCTCTTCCTTTCCTTTCACGGGTTAGTTTGATAACAGACATAAAAATCGTTTTGATAAAAGTATGAAATTATCCGAAAATGGAGAGAAGAGAGGAAATTTAATTAATAATTAATAATTAATAATTAGTGCTTGAAGATTGCCTGAAGGCTGTGAATAAGCTGATGAGTATTAATTTTGAATGATTCTGAATAGCGGGGATGTTTTATCTTTGCGAAAAGAAAAATAGTTTATGAGGGATTTGAAAAGCATGCGTGAAGAATATATGAGAGGAAAACTCAATAAGTCCTCGGTTGAAAAGGATCCTGTTTTACAGTTCAAAAAATGGATGGATGAAAGCATTGAGGCCGCAATACTGCACCCCACTGCCATGAACCTTTCCACCGTGGGCCGGGATATGCAGCCCTCATCACGGATCGTCCTGCTCAAAGAATTTGATGAAAAGGGTTTTATATTTTATACCAATTATAACAGCCGGAAAGCCAGGGAACTCAGCGAGAATCCCCGGGCTTCACTCTTGTTCTTCTGGAATGAACTGGAACGGGAGGTCAGGATTGAAGGCCTTGTGGAAAAAGTAAGCGGCAAGGAGGGGGATGACTATTTCAGCAGCCGCCCGAGGAACAGCCAGATCAGTGCCAGTATTTCGGAGCAAAGCCGTACAGTTCCCCACCGTAAATTCCTGGAAGAAGCTTTCAATCAATTTGCAGAAGAAAATCCCGGAAGCATCAAACGGCCTGATTTCTGGGGAGGATACCGCCTGCTGCCGCATTATTTTGAATTCTGGCAGGGTAGGGAAGACCGGTTGCACGATCGCCTGGCTTATACTTTGAGGAGTCATTCCTGGAAAATCCGCAGGCTTTGCCCGTAAGCTTTGCTGCCAATAATTTTTACCCGGCAAAATAGCAAAACAAACCAAAAGATACAAACAACGGATGAATAGCGCTGTGAAGATTGTAATTTGTTTGTCGTTAGGATAATTCAGCGTTTCACCTTTAGGAATTATTCGGGCTAAAAGCGATGACTTAAGCTGATGGTAAATGTTCTTCCAGGATTCAGGCTATGGAATAATTTATCCTCTGCACCAAAAGACTTATAATAAGAATGCATTTTTTCCGCCAAAAGATTTGAAATCTTGAAATCTATATTGGTTTTATTGTTTTTGCCAATACTTTTGTTGAAGCTAAAGTTCAGGCTGTTAAAGGGTTCTATGTATATATCCGGGAACAATCCGCCTCCGACAATATACAGGGTTGATCCTTTCACATTGTAAAAAAAGCCTGTAGAAACACCATTGTCAATATCACGGTAAGTAATGCCTAAATTTATCACGTAAGGTGACTGCCCGGCCATTTCGCGTGTATCCTTAATGGTTTCTCCTGTTTTTTCATAAGTTTTTCTGGAGTTGTACTCCGTTTCAGTCATGTTAATGATGGAATAAACATATGTGAAATTTCCATATAAATTAAGTTTCTCAAGGGTTTTGGTGATAAAACCAAAATCTTTGTTGAATTCAAATTCCAGTCCATATAACTGCCCATCTCCAACATTTCTGGGCTGGTACTCTGTGCTGGTTTGCTGCTCCGGAATTCTAACGAGTTCGATAGGATCATCAAAGCTTTTATAAAATGAACTGAACGAAAGCATCTGTCCCCTTTTGGCGTACCATTCCCAGCGCAAATCAAAGTTGTCAATTCTGGTTTCGGTCAAATTCCCATCCCAGTTTGGATAGGTAAAAAGACTACCATTAAAAATTCTGTTTGAAATGGGGTCGAGAATTTGTGCAAAGGAAAGTTCTTTAAAAGATGGTCTTGCAATTGTTTGTGCATATCCTCCACGCAAATTCATCTCGTTGCTTATTGAATAGATCAGGTTAATTGAGGGAAAAAGATCCGTTGCATCCAGTACGATAGCATTATCAAGATTCTTCCCGTTTTTAATATCTCCGCTGGCATAAGTTTGATCCCGTCCGGTATATCTTTGAACGTAGTTTTCAATCCTTAGCCCCAGAATGGTTTTTAGTAAGGGCAAAGGTAAGAATTCAACAGAAGCATAACCGGCCAGGTTATTAACATTGGATTTATAAGCATTCGGGTTGGGATCAGGATTCCCCGATTGGTAATAAATGCTGTTTGGCTTATTAGGATATATGTTAGCAGGGTCAAGCACCTTATCAGGACTGGGATTTGGCCAGGATTGATTAGCAAAGAATTGAACATCGAAAAAGAGAATTTCATAATCTCTGTATTTAAAATTATGATTGACACCGAATTTGATTTTAGCATCATTATTCATCAGCGTGAGTTCTTTTGTTATATCAACTTTGGCAGTTGTATTCAGCTCCATTAGTGTTCTCCAGATTCTTGTCGGGTTTCCTCCTGCACCTGCCATAAAAGTTGTATCTATAGCACTAAAAGTAAAAGCTGTTTTTCGTATGTCGGGATCGTTAGATGATGAAAAGGTGGGGGAAATGCGCCAGTCAATCAGCCATGATGGGTCGTTTAGAATATGTGTCCCGCTTATTAAAAGATTAGAAAGCGATCTTTCATTGTACTCCAGGTTATCCGAAGAAGCCAAATAACCTGATTGCCCAACTGCTTCCCCGTCATTGTCAATAAAAAACTTACCGGCACGGCTTGTACCGCTTTGCAATCGCAGGAGATTTATTTTATACTTGGATCTTTTGGTTTTATAGGCAACACCACCAAGGAGACCCAAAAGTACTTCGTTCTCGCCTAATTGCCCGTTCTGTATGGTAGCGTAGCGTAATTCATAACGATCGGGATCAATATAGCGCTGGTATTCACCATAAATTACATCATCATAAAACTGATAGTCTTGCTTATAAGAAAGTGAAAAAGTGTAACCCAGCCTGGCCTCCTTCTTGATGGCCTTCTCTGTTTTGAGCGTTTTTTGGTCTCCAAGAGAAAAGCCGAAGCTAAAGTCTAAAAAGCTTCTTTGCTTTTTAGCGGCTAATTCCGGGTTAAAACTTTTGATGAATTTTGAAACTTCTTCAACTGATGCGCCGCTGATAGGAGTTGGTATATTGGCTGAAGCGGCACCTTCAGGTAAAGCTCTCGTACCACCATCAAAACCAAGAAAATCTGTGGAACTTCCATCATAAGTTAAATAGTCTTCATTCAGGTTTGACTGAGGATTGTATCCAATTCCCAAAGAAAAGCTGCTTATTTTTCTATCGGGAAAATCTTTTGTTTCTACATTAAGTATTCCACCGGTAAAATCAGCAGGCATTTCGGCGGTAAAATTTTTCTTAACAATGATGTTATCGATCAGATTTGTAGGAAAAATGTCCATTTGAAGGCTGTTACGGTCAGGATCAAGGCCGGGAATATCAACCTGGTTGAGCGTTGTTTTTGTATACCGGTCGCCAAGGCCTCTTACATAAACATACTTTCCATCTTCAACAGAAACCCCGGTTACCCTTTTTGCTGCATCAACAGCAGTGGCATCGCCTGTAAGCTTTATTCGCGAAGCGGATATTCCATCCAATATAGCAGTGGATTTTTTTTTGATGGTAAGCAGAGCTGTTTCAGAGCTTCTTGCTGCCTCTGCTGTAATAACAACTTCTGTCAGTTCAAGTGCGCTTTCTTTTATATAAATGTTTTCCAGTAATGTTACTTCATTTGGCACCACCTTTAAATCCTGAATTAGCAATGTTTGGTAAGATATGTAAGACAATTGCAAATCGTAAGAGCCTTTCTCTGTTTCAATAGAAAATTCTCCATCCAAATCGCTTACCGTTCCTGTACTTGTACCTTTAAGAAGCACATTAACTCCAACCAATGTTTCGCCAGTGGATTCATCATAAATGGTTCCTCTAATAATACCATTTTGTGCAATGGCTGAAAAGCCAATAATCCAAAAGATGACCACTAAGAATTGTCTCATATCCGTTTTGTCTTAAAAAATGAGAAACAGACTTGTATATCTGTTTACAAGCCTGTTTCTTACTTAATCAATATTATTCATTAAAGAGCAGAAAAAGCGCCTGCTTTGGATGCCCATGTCCAGGAAAATCCTGAAATATCTGCCTGGGAAGAACCGCCGGCGGTGACGCCTGCCGGAACATCACCATCAACATAATCAGGGAGTTCGGCCCCGGGTACGTTGATCATGATATCGGTAAATGTAACGCCTGCTGCTGTTACACGGTTGATCTTTTGTCCTTCAACAACGCTGGTAAAATACAGGTTCTCAAGATTTACGATTGAATTATCATCAACATTGATCAGGTCTTTTGAAAACAACCCCTCTTCTTCATTAGAGCAGATAATGCTTCCGTTTTTGATCGTTTGTCCGGCCTCGTATGTTCCTTCAGGTCCATCAAGTTCAAAACTATGCCCGGCAGCTGTAATAACAACAAAGTTGTCAAGTGTTCCGGCCCATGACTGGTCTGTGTCAATACCGTCATCACCTACATTCCATGTAACGACATTTTTTACATTTACGGTGCCACCAAACCATTCAACACCATCATCCTGATTGGCAACTACTTCAATGTTTTCAATAAGGGTTCCCGATCCAATACCACCCAGTGTAAGGCCGTTTATTTCGTTACCGGCTCCAATGTTGGTACCGCCATGACGTATGGAAATGTACTTCAGTACACCTGAATTATCAGTGTCATCGTTGCCACCATAAAGACCATTCTGATCTGATGTGGGAATTCCTTCAATTTGAATCTCACTTACATCGCCGCTTTCGTTGGAAGCAGAAATACGGGCTTTGCCCAGAACGATTACACCTCCCCAAAGTCCGTTAATGTTAGGATCAAGGTTGGGGCTAACGATTTGCCCTGGCTCAATTTCGTCGGCTACCGAGGTAAAGATAATGGGTTCGGCTTCGGTTCCTTCGGCCATGAGTTTTCCGCCACGGGCCACCAATAATGATGTAGCATTGGCGCCTGCACCCGCCTGTCCTTTCACGATAACACCGGGCTGTATGGTTAAGGTTTTACCGGCAAGCACAGTGATGCGGCCTGCAAGAACGTATGTTTTCCCCTTTTCCCAGGTCGTGTTCTCATTAATGTTTTCTGCAACCACTACTACCTTATCATCCGGTTTGGGTTGTGGTTTGGGATCATCGTCCTTATCGTCTTTACAAGATGTTACCATGAACATACCGGCTGCCATCAGCAACATCAACATTCTAAAGCTTAATTTTTTCATTGTTTGCGTTTTTTTTGTGTTTAGGTTTATTTTCAATTTATTTTCATTTAAAATTTTCATGAAGCAAAGAAATAGCTTGTATCGAAAGTGTATTTTAAGTTAAGTTTAATGTTATGTTAAGTTTTGTTGGTTTTGTTGGTTTTTATTTAACGATTAATTAACCTGACTTATAAGTGATTGAAAATGAAATGTGTGCAGGTTCGTTTTTTCCTTATTGCGGAAGTGTAAAACTGTACCCGATGCCTTTGTAGGTGCGGATGTTATCAAATCCGATTTTCTCCCGGATCTTTTTTATATGCACATCGATGGTGCGCTCGCCAACCACTACATCATCACCCCACACATGACTGAAAATCTCCCCCCTTGAAAAAACTTTGTTGGGTTTTGAACTGAGGAAATACAGGAGTTCGAATTCTTTTTTGGGCAGTTGTGTTCTTACACCATCTTTCACCACAAGGTATTCCTCTTTGTCTATGATAATATTGTCCAGTTCAATAACATCATTTTTGCTAACAAAATGTTTTCTTCTTCTGAGCAATGCGTTGACCCTGCTGATAAAAACATTCGGGCGGATGGGCTTTTTAATAAAGTCATCGGCACCTGCATCAAAACCTGCGATTTGTGTATAATCTTCGGTACGCGCTGTTAAGAATGCCATGATGGTATCTTTGAGTTCCGGTATGCTGCGCAATTCATAGCATGCTTCAATGCCATCCATTTCGGGCATCATGATATCCAGGATGATCAGCTGGGGAATTTCCTTTTTGGCAAGCTTTATGGCATCCTTGCCATTGGATGCTGTGAATACATTGAAATGATATTTCTTCAGATTGTAGGAAAGGAACTCAAGAATATCATCCTCATCATCCACCAGCAATATTTTTACCGAATTGTTTCCCATTGTATACATTATCAGTTGCCTGCAAAACTACCGGCTGATTCTTAAGTGATTATCAATTGAATGTTAAGGAATGATTAAGTTTGGGGAAGGGGGTTTGGGATTTCGGATTTCGGGTTCCGGGTTGTGTTTTGTGTTTTGGCTTTTTTAAAAGAGTGTTTGCTCATCAATTTGTAGAAATTACTTTGCTTGAATTCAATAAAAAAAATATGAGTTTGAATAGCCCATAAATGTTTTGTCTTGAGGTGTCTTGATCTCTCATGCCCAACTTCTGAATTCTTTTTATTTTTGAAATCCGAAACCAGATAATTTTTACATTATGGAAGCCCGGACACAGATTTTGATCGTGATGATCGCTTATCTCAGCCTGTTGATCCTGTGGGGATTATACCAGGGCAGGAAAGTCAAGACCGATGCGGACTATGCCATTGCGGGCCGGAAACTTCCGGGATGGGCCGCGGCCCTGTCGGAGCGTGCAACGGGAGAATCTTCCTGGGCTTTGCTGGGTTTGCCGGGTGCTGCGTATGCAACGGGACTTACGGAAATCTGGACCGCCATCGGATGTGTGGCCGGCATCATCACTGCCTGGGCCGTAATTGCCTGGCGATTGCGGGATGCTTCTGCAAAATATGAAGTAAATACCTTCACCGAGTTCATCGCAAAGAAGCACGGTGAATTTGGCAAGTGGATCCGCATTGTGGGCAGCCTGACGATCATATTCTTCTTTTTCTTTTACGTGGGTGCCCAGTTCCTGGGAGGCGGCAAAACCCTGCACTCCATGTTCGGGATCGATCCCTACCTGGGCATGTTGCTCACCGCTGTCATCATTGTGCCGTATACTATTTACGGCGGTTTCAGGAGCGTTGTGTATACGGATGTCATTCAGGCCATTGTCATGATCATAGCCCTCATCCTGGGGCCCATCATAGGCATATTGTACATCAGCAACCACCCGGATGTTTTTGCCCATTCTATTGGAGCCGCCCTGGAACAGGCTGGAACAGATTATTCCTCCCTTACCGGGGCTGCAAAGGGGTTTTCTGCCGGGATAATTATTGCCGGGGGTTTCTCCTGGTTCTTCGGCTACCTGGGCGGTCAACCCCAGCTGAGTATGCGTTTCATGGCCATCAGCGATTCCAGGCAGGCAAAGAAAGCCCGCAATATCGGGATTGTGTGGACTATCATTGCATACATTGGAGCCCTTTGTATCGGTTGGATAGGATTGGCCATTTTTGGTCCGCATGGCCTTGCCGACCAGGAGTATGTTATGCCGGAAGTATTTCTGAAAATTTTTCCTCCGATAGTGGCTGCCATCCTGATCACGGGGGCTATCGCCGCCATGATCTCCACGGCAGACTCCCTGTTGATTCTTTCCTCTTCCGAATTGTCGGAAAACATCATCAAACCTGCTTTTAACAAAGACAATGTCAGAAAAAAAGCCCTGATGCACTCCCGCCTCATCACTGCCCTGCTTGCGGTAGTTGCGCTGGGGCTCGCATACATCTCGCCTTCCGATATGATCTATACCATCGTTGGCTATGTGTGGGCAGGGATCGGAAGCACTTTTTCCGTGGTGATCATCCTTACCCTCTTCTGGAAAAAATACCACGGAAGGGCCGCCGTGCTGACCATCGTCAGCGGTTTGCTTTTTACCATTATTTGGTTTTCCACCGGGATGGAGAAACATTTCATGATTACTGAGGAAACCATTGCAAGTATGGAAATGGAAAAGATACCGGCCAAAGAGATCGCAAAAGTGGGGCAACTGCAGGACATTCGTTTCAATTCATCCGGGAACTTTGATGAAGCTCTTGAGGATGCCCTCGGATCCGAAGCCTATACCGAATATGCAGGAGTGATTAAACGCAATGCAAGTATCCATGGAATTTCTGCCAGAATGATGACTTTTATCGTGGCCATGATCGTTGCCGTGCTGTCAACCTATTTGATCAGGAAGAAAGAATAGAGCTCAGGAAAGGATCTTCTCCCTGTACTTGATGCCTCTTTCTTTCAAACCCTGCAGGATGAAATCAACACATTTCCGGTCTTTGCCAACAAATTCGGGTGCTGAGATGCCTTTTCTTTGATACAGGCCCTCAGCCAGCATTCGCACGGCCATAGTGGCTGTATATCCCGTGGTTCTGGCCATTGAATGCACCTGGCTTACAGGTTCGTATTCATCATAGAGTTCATATTCAAACCCTGCCTTTTTGCCGTCCTTGCTCCCTTCCACGATGACCTTCATGATGGTGATATCCTGTTCTCCTTCCTGAAGTTTCCATTTGGGGAATAATATTCTCGTTGTGAAATCGATCGGCCTGATCTTATGCCCGTTTATCATGACTTCATCTTCACCAAAAAATCCGCTGTCTTTCAGCACCCGGATCTTTTCGATATGGCCCGGATAGCGCAGGGTTTTTTCGATCATATTGGGGCAGTCGATGGTATGGATCAGGCTCCTGAGGCCATCGCTGTTAAAGGCTTCCAGTGTTCCGACCTTTTCGAAATCAAGCAATTCCGGGTCCGTCAGGGCTGGTTTGGTGATGAGCTTGCCATTTTCCACGAATCTGGCCGGCCGCGTATATTCTTCAATTACATCGATGGGACTGAAGACCGCTTTGTATTCCCAGGGCCAGCTGCGGGTTTTGGGCAGGCCGCCCACATAGATCCTGATGTTGTCGGTTTTGTCAAGCATGGAATCGGCATGTGCCGATAAGATATTGCTCATTCCGGGAGCTACCCCAATATCTGAGATTGCGGTCACGCCGTGTTTTTTGGCCAGTTCATCCAGGTCAAAAAGATTTTCAGGAAAGAAGGCGATATCGATCACATCTTTCTTTGCTTCGATAACTTGTCTCAGGGTACTGAAGCCCATAAACCCGGGTACGGCGCTCAGGACAATGTCTGCACCCTGTATACACTTTAAAAGTGTCGCTGTATCGGCAAGATCTGCCTCATAGCATGAGACTCCTTTTGCCTTCAGTCCTTTCAAACTTTCTCTGTTTAAATCGTAAACCGCTACTTCAAACTGCTTGTCATTATGCAGGTCCATTGCCATGGGCCCTCCTACGAGCCCGGCACCAAGTATGCTGATCTTCTTCATGCTATTTCAATTTTATTTCTTTTTTTTTACTATGATTATAGATACGGAGCTTTCTGATCTGCGACAAGAGTAGCCCGCAGACAACGACCAAAATACCCAGGATCTTGTAAAAATCGAAAACTTCATTCAATACGAAATAGGACGTAACAGCCGCCGCTACAGGAATCAGGTTGCTGTATATATTGGCCTTGCTCATGCCCAGGTTTCTCACGGCAACGGTATAAAAGATAAAGGCCATGGAGGAGGCGAATATTGCCAGTTGAAGGAGGGAGCTTATTAATCTTGCATCCGGTTTAACCTGTACAAATTCCTGGTAGTGGAATGCCAGGAAAAGAGGCAGGAAGTAAAACACTCCGATGATGTTCTGGTAGGTAATGATGCATAGCGGCGTGTAATGGACGGTAAGTTTCTTAAGTATGACCGTGTATATGATGGCTGCAATAACAGCGCCGAAAAGGTAGAGGATCCCGAGGGGTTCGGCCTTGAGCATAAAATCCCGACCTATGAGCATCAGCATGATCCCAAGGAAAGAAATGAGCAGCCCGAAGATGTTCAGAATGGATAGTTTTTCACGGAAGAAAAGGTAGGCCACCACGGGTGTGAAAAGCGGTATTGTTGCAATGATCACTGCACTGATGGTCGGGGAAACCAGTTGCAATCCGTAGCTCTCGCCCATGAAATAAAGGAATGGGTTGAAAAGGGCGGAAAGGAAAAACAGCCCGACATGTTCTTTTCTGATTTTCTGCACTTTTCTGAGCAGGACTATATATGCTAAAAGAATCAGGGAGGAAAGCAGCAGGCGCAGGAATACGGTTGTAAGAGGACTGTAATATTCAAATACGATCTTGGACCAAACGTAGGACAGCCCCCAGAATAACATTGAAAAAACTGCATAGAGGTGCGTGTATATTAAATTTCGTTTCAATGCGAAGTATTTTCAGGATTTTTATGCTATTTTTGTCATGAGCAAGATAAAACAAATTTCAGAACCTGCTGATATGCTTCATAGAAATGTTTTGATCAATATCAGGAAAATTGTCCGTTCGCTGAACCTGGAAAGCAAACGTATTCAAAAGGAATACGGGATCAGTATTCCACAGTTACTCTGTTTAACCTATTTGTCGGAACAGGAAAGTTACCAGTCCACAGTTACCTCGCTTGCCCGTTACCTGAATCTGAACCTGAGTACGATGACCGGGATCATCAACCGCCTGGAGAAGAAAGGCCTGGTGGCCAGGTTGCCCAAAGGAAAAGACAAAAGGGTCACTCCCGTGAGCATCACCTCAAAGGGCAGCAATATGCTGAAAAATTCCCCTGAGCTCATTCATGACCAGCTGTCAAGAAAACTCAAACAGCTTCCGGAGGAGGATCTCGGGCATATCGACAAAGCACTTGATATGCTCGTGAATTATCTTGAGATCGAAGATATTTCGGCTTCGTCGATCATTACCATTGATGAACCCATCATTTCGATCGGAGAGCCCGAAGAAACGGAAGAGGATTAATAGTTACTTATTATGGAATAAAGTTTTCTTCATTGATACCCGGCAGGATTTATTTTTTGTAATTTTGTTTGTATAGAAAGTAATTTTAAAATAAAGTCATGTTAAAGATTAAGAAAAGAATACTTGAAGCACTGACAGAATACCTTAAAGGCAAGGGATACAAGAAGTTTCGCTCCGACCTGGAGAGCATGGAGGATCCCCAAAAAATCATTTCTGAAGAAACAAAAAGGAATTCAGTCCGGACCTGAGTGCGCAGCACCGTGATGGCAAATACCTGTTTGAGATTGAAATTGCCGATGAACCCAATGAGGAAGAGCTGGTGGAAAAGTGCCGTGTGCTCTCAGAAGCTGCTGAAAAACTGAATGGAAAACTAAATCTCGTGGTGCCGGTTGAAACTTATGACAAGATCCTCCAGGTACTGAATGCAAACAAGCTCGAAAATATCGGCCTTTTGCAAATCAATATGAAATAAAAGTCCTGGAAGGAAGATTTATGCACATTGTTGATTTAACGATTTTTGTTGTCTATATCCTGGTCATGCTGGGAATCGGTTTCTTTTTTCACAAAAGGAACAAAGACATCGATGATTATTATGTTGGCGGACGGAAGATGGGCAGTCTGCATATCGGACTTTCAGTGGTTGCCACGGATGTAGGGGGCGGTTTCTCAATCGGTCTTGGCGGATTGGGTTTCGCAATAGGGATTGCAGGCAGCTGGATGCTGTTTACGGGTTTGATCGGGGCCTGGCTCAGTGCCGTCATCCTGATTCCCAGGATCAAAAGATTATCAAAAAGTGTTAAACTTTATACCTTTCCTCAGATATTCGAGACTTTTTACGATCACCGTGTGGCATTGCTTGCCGGTATCATTTCCGCCATTGGATACATTGGTTTTACCAGTTCCCAACTGCTGGCGGGGGCAAAACTGGCCTCGGCCACCTTCATCGATCTTAACCTGAACCATGCCCTCCTGCTCATGGGATTTGTAGCCATTGTTTATACCGTGCTTGGCGGGCTGAAAGCTGTGATTTATACCGACAGTGTGCAGTGGGCCATCCTGATGACCGGACTGATTTTTATCGGGATTCCCTTCTCCTATGAAGCCATTGGTGGTATCGAAGCCATAAAAGCTACACTTGGTCCGGAGTTCCTGTCTTTCAGCAATGTCAGCTGGCAATCCCTGCTGAACTGGTTCGTTACCATCGTACCGATCTGGTTTGTGGGGATGACGCTTTATCAACGGATCTATGCAAGCCGTGATGAAAAACAGGCCAAACGCGCCTGGTACATTGCCGGGATTTTCGAATGGCCCATCATGGCCTTCATGGGAGTGTTGCTGGGCTTATTTGCCAGAGTAGCTTTCGAGAACGGCATGTTCATCGATATGGGGTATGAAACCCGGGCCGATCTGGATGCAGAAATGGGCCTGCCACTTTTGCTGAGAAACATACTGCCTTATGGATTGATGGGGCTCATCCTCTCCGCTTATTTTTCTGCCATTCTTTCTACAGCCGACAGCTGCCTGATGGCTGCCTCCGGTAACCTGCTTTCGGATATCATCGGGAAATTCAGCAAGATCGATATACTAAACAAGAAAACCCTGCTGCTGTCCAAGGGCCTGACCTTTGTTATTGGCGGGATCGCCCTGCTGATCGCCTGGAAAATGAAAATGGTCCTGGAACTGATGCTCTATTCCTATGCATTCATGGTTAGTGGGTTGTTTGTGCCGGTCCTGGCTGCGCTGCTTTCAAAACATACAAATTCGGTGGCAGCTTTCCTGTCCATGCTGATCGGAGGATCCACCACCCTTATTCTGATCATCATTGATATCCCCCTGCCATTCCAGCTCGATCCCAATATTTTCGGGATCACTGCTTCTCTTGTAGTTTACCTGATTGCCAGCCGGTTATTTTATAAATTAAGAAAATTGAAAAGATATGAAGTTTGAGATTATTAATTCCATGAATCCCGCAGGGATGATTGAAAAAAGGAAGATCGCAGTATTCCTGAATAAGCATCTTGATGAATATGGCGATAGTGTTGAAGACATAACCAAATGCCTGGACTATGCCTTGCAGGAAACTTCCGTGGACGGCGGATTTATTATTTTGGGAATGGAGGATGATGAGATCCTGGGTGCAGTTGTTTTTAACCGCACGGGGATGGATGGTTACATCCCGCCCAATATTCTGGTTTATATTGCTGTTCATAAGGATCACCGGGGGAGTGGAATCGGCAGGAAACTGATGGAAAAGTCCCTCGAACTTGCCAAGGGGGATGTGAAGCTGCATGTAGAACCTGAAAATCCGGCAAGATTTCTGTACGAGAAAATGGGCTTTACCAATAAATATCTTGAATACAGATTAAAACACGAATAGCTTTGATGGAAGAATTAAATATTAGAGAGCTGGTCAGCCTCAGGAAGGAAATACACAAGCATCCCGAGCTTAGCGGCGAAGAAGGTGGAACGGCCGAAAGGATCATGAATTACCTGCGATCCTATCCCCCCGATGAGCTGATACACGGCATTGGCGGAAACAGCATTGCTGCTGTTTACAAGGGCCGCGAGGAAGGCCCTGGTATTTTATTGCGCTGCGACCTGGATGCTTTGCCCATCTACGAGGTCAACGAGATGGACTATCGTTCCGTATATGATGGCAAGGGCCATAAATGCGGGCATGACGGGCATATGGCCATTATCAGCGGTGTGGCTCAACTCCTGAGCAGGAAAAGACCTGAAAGGGGAAGCGTAACACTGCTTTACCAGGCCGAAGAGGAAACAGGCCAGGGAGCTGCAAAAGTGCTGAAGGATCCCAAATTCAAAAAACTTCATGTAGATCATGCTTTTGCCTTGCACAACCTGCCGGGTTATCCCCATGGTGAGATTGTGCTCCGCAAGCAGAATTTTGCATCCGCATCCAAAGGCATGATCATCAAGCTGAAAGGAAAATCTTCTCATGCCGGCGAACCGCAGAACGGTTTGAATCCGGCACCCGCAGTAGCGGAGATCATAACAGCCTTCAACCGGCTTTCACAAAATGAAGAGGTCTTCCGTGATTTCAGCCTGATCACACTGATACACATACTGGTGGGAGAAGTGGCTTTCGGAACCAATCCTGGAGATGCCAAAGTGATGGCAACCCTGCGCACCTATCGAAACGATGATATGAAGATCATGACCCGGGAAACCAGGCAGATTGCCCTGGGGATTGCTGAACAACACGGACTGAAATACGATTTTTCATATGTGGAGGAATTTCCCGCCACCATCAACAATGGGGAAATGGTAAAAATGCTTGAAGATATTGCAAAAGAGAACAAGCAAGCGTTCACCTACAGGGAACAGCCATTTACCTGGTCGGAGGATTTTGGACATTTTACAAATCACTATACGGGTGCCCTTTTTGGGCTGGGATCGGGAAAAGATCAGCCACAGCTCCACAATCCCGATTATGATTTTCCCGACAATATCATCGAAGACGGGGTGAAAATGTTTTATGGAATCTACAACAAACGCTTAAATCACTCCGCTAAGAAATGAAGACAACATCTGTCATAGAGCTCAGCCAGAAGGCATTGCAGAACAATATTGATTTTCTGAAGGATTATTTCAATGGTGAAGTCAGGTTTTCATCGGTGGTTAAAGGAAATGCCTATGGACATGGTATTGAAGAGTATGTTCCCATGGCAGAGATCTGTGGGGTGGATCATTTCAGCGTTTTCAGTGCAGATGAAGCCTATCGTGTTTTCAAATGCAAATCCGCAAACACGGATATCATGATCATGGGCTGGGTTGATGATGAGGATCTGGAATGGGCCATCAGTAACAGAGTTGCCTTTTATGTGTTTGAAATGGATCGCCTGAATGCCGCCCTGAACATTGCCCGCAAACTGCAGGTCCCCGCCAAATTGCATGTCGAAGTTGAAACCGGCATGAACCGTACCGGATTTAAACAGAAAACCTTGCCAGAGGTAGCCGCTACCCTGAAGAAAAACCAGGATTATCTGATTTTCCAGGGTCTGTGCACACATTTTGCAGGAGCGGAAAGCATTGCCAACCATGTACGCGTGAACAGGCAGTTCAGCAAATTCAAGAAGATCTACAATTGGTTTTTGAAAAATGATCTGAAGCCCCGGATGAAGCATTCTGCAAGTTCTGCAGCTGCAATGACTTATCCCCGGACCAGGATGGACCTGGTAAGGATAGGGATCCTGCAATATGGTTTTTGGCCAAGCATGGAAACCTACATACACTTTATCAGCAAACGTGTGGAAAAGATGGATCCGCTCCGCAGGGTGATCAGTTGGAAGAGCAAGGTCATGACCATCAAAGATGTAAACCAGGGTGAGTTTGTCAGTTATGGCACAACCTATCTTGCTTCTGAAAATAAGACCATTGCCGTTATACCGGTTGGCTACGCCCATGGATTTTCCCGTTCCCTGAGTAATTCGGGAACAGTGCTGATCCACGGACAAAGAGTCTCCGTTATTGGTATGGTGAACATGAACATGCTGATCACTGATATTTCCTTTCTGCCGGATGTACAGGTGGGTGATGAAGTTGTGCTCATCGGCAAACAGGGAAACCATACCATTTCGGTCTCTTCCTTTACACAAATGAGTGATCAGCTCAATTATGAACTCTTAACCCGCCTGCCGTCAAATACAACAAGAATAGTAACAAGTTAAAAATATATGACATGGCTTACATTGAAATGCACAGGGACAACCTGAAGAATAATTTTAATTACCTCAACAATTTGTTTGAAAAGAATGAAATAGAATGGGGGGTGGTAAGCAAGTTGCTGTGCGGAAACAAGATCTATATACAGGAACTGCTCGACCTGGGGGTTCGGGAATTTCACGATTCCAGGATCAGCAACCTGAAAACCATCAAGCAAATGGATCCCGATGTGCAAACCGTTTACATCAAGCCTGCTGCAAAGCGAAGCATCAAAAGCATGGTCAAGTGGGCCGATGTGAGTTTCAACACGGAATTTTCTACCATAAAGATGATCTCCGACGAAGCTGTCAGACAGGCAAAGCAGCACATGGTCATCATCATGGTTGAGATGGGCGACTTACGCGAAGGGGTGCTGGGTGAACGCCTCCTCGATTTTTACGAACGGATTTTTGAACTGCCCAATATTGAAGTGATCGGGCTGGGTGCAAACCTGAACTGCCTCAACGGCGTAATGCCCACACATGATAAGTTGATACAGCTGAGCCTTTACAAGCAACTAATCGAGTCAAAGTTTAACAAAAAGATACGCTGGGTGTCGGGAGGATCATCCGTAACCATTCCCATGATCTTTAAGAAATTGGTACCCAAAGGGGTGAACCATTTCCGGGTAGGGGAGACCCTTTACAATGGAAAGGACCTGATCACAGAAAAAGTCATAAAGGGCATGAAAGGGGATGTTTTCAGGCTTTATGCAGAGATTATCGAACTAACCAAGAAGCCCAAAGTGCCGATTGGTGAGTTTGGCACCAATGTAGCGGGCGAAACCCCGGAGATCAACGAGGATGATTATGGAAAGAGTTCCTACCGCGCCATCCTGGATATTGGCTTGCTCGATATCGACACCAATTATATCCAGCCCCTGAGGAAAACCTGGTCGATCGAAGGCGCCAGCTCGGATATGATCGTGATCGATCTGGGCGAAAACAAGGAAAAGAAAAAAGTTGGCGACCTCATATCCTTCAAAATGGATTATATGGGCATACTTACGCTGCTGAATTCTGATTATATTCGGAAGGTTGTGGTGTAAATTTAGCTGCGGCCGGCCTCATCCAGCAGGGATGTATGGTGTTTCAGGCTCCGCAATACCAGGGTAAGGATAACACTGCCTGCACTTACATAAACCGATGTTCTCTGCCATTCAAATTGTCCTGTCAGTAGGTAAAAGCGCATCAGGTCGATGAATGCGAAGCACAGCACTGTTGCCAGAAATCCCGAATACTCCCTGCGCAATACCGATTTCAGGGAGAAGCGGATATCTCCTTTTTGATAATTCCTGAATGACGGGATAAATGCGGGAACTGTTTTGGACCACGCCATATAAGGTTCACCGAATTTTTTTTCCAGGAACCGCTCTTCGGCAAACATGATCCTTTCATAATACAACCAGAATGCCAGCGAAACAATGATCACGAAATAAACATTGAAGGTAAACAATACAATCCCGATCCACATAAAATAATTGCCTACGTAAAGCGGATGCCTGACCAGCGAATAAATGCCTGTTTTATTCAGGCTTTCGGCAACCTGTTTCTCGGTGTTGCGGCCTGAAGTCCCTTTGGGCGTTGTCCCGATTGAATATGCCCTGATAAAAAAGCCAAGGGCACTCAGGCAAATAGCAACAGCAGTCAGTATTTCCCGGTATATCATGCTAAAATTGCCATAGGGGTAAGCAGGATAACCGGAATGGCCAGTATGATCAGCAACACCGGTATCTCACCCCGGTGCCTGAATAAATAATTCCCGCTTTTTTCGAATGAATGTATGAGGGCCATTTTCTTTCTTTGGCGCAAAAGTAGGGTTTTTTATTGTTTTACTGAATGGAAAAAATAAAAAGAGGCACTGCCACTGCCTGCCACCAATCTCGCCTGAGGCGAGGCGAGAATCCTCGAAACTATGCAATCAAAGATTTCTGGTTTTTCGGGACTACCAACAAACCACCAACTACCAACTACCAACCACCAACCACCAACTACCAACTACCAACGGTTCTCGGCTATGGCAAGTGCGGGATTTCAAGGCACTTACTTTTCCGTTTAGCAGTTGGTTTATTTTGTGTAATAACTTTAATATTAGAGCTTTAGCCCGCATTTGTTATAGCCGATTGCGTTCGTATTTTTTTATTTCATTCGGTCGGAATAGGAAGATTGTGCATCTTTAGAAAAGACAATTTGTCCCAATACCCACGTTGAAATTTAATTTTTCCGTCAGTTACTTTAAAAAATCCGCAACCCCTTAATCCTAAAGGGTCTTTCCATTCCAAAATGACCCATTCCCCGTCCTCAAAGATATTTTCAGGAATACAAGTCATATCTGCTGTACTAAATTCAATCGCAAACATTTTTCCTATTGCAGTTTTTCCCTCAACTGGTTCGTTTGCTACTTGATGATTTATTGCGTCTGAATGATATAGTTCGGTTATTTTTTCAGCGTTTCCTTCGTTAAATAATTCAACCCATTTCTCTATTAATTCTTTTGGTTTCATTTTTTATTCAGTTTGTTTTATATGACGCACAACTACTAACTACTAACTACCAACCACCAACTACCAACTACCAACTACCAACTACCAACTACCAACCACCAACTACCAACTACCAACTACCAACTACCAACTACCAACTACCAACTACCAACTACCAACTACCAACTACCAACTACCAACTACCAACTACCAACTACCAACTACCAACTACCAACTACCAACCACCAACTACCAACTACCAACCACCAACTACCAACTCCTAAACCATCACAATCCTTGTTCCGCCATCATCCACACCCAGCAGGGTGGTTTTGGTAATGATGGTATCCTTGCCTGTATTTTCCACAAAGTTGATTGCAGCCCTTACTTTGGGGGCCATGCTGCCTTCGCTGAATTGTCCTTCTTCAAGGTACCTGCGGGCCTCGGCAATGCTCATGCGGTCGACCTGCTCTTCTTTTGGGGTGTTGAAATTCAGGCAAACTTTGGGAACATCGGTCAGGATAAAAAGTTTGTCGGCATTTATCTTCTGGGCCAGCAGGGAACTTGCAAGATCCTTATCGATCACCGCATCAATACCCTGTAATTTATTCTCCTCCACATAGAAAGCCGGAATTCCGCCACCTCCTACTGCGATCACAATGTGGCCTTCCCTGGAGATTTTTTCGATCGATTTTGTATTGGATACCACCAGAGGCTTTGGGGAGGGGACCACTTTCCTGTAGCCCCTTCCTTTCGGATCTTTGGCAAAACGGGCTCCGCTTTCTTCTTTGATCTTTTCGGCTTCTTCCTGGGTGTAATAGGGACCAACCGGTTTTGTAGGATTTTTAAATGCCGGGTCGTCTTTGTTTACCAGCACCTGGGTGATGATGGAAATGATGTCCCGGTCCATGTCGTTGGCCTTGAGTACGTTTCTTAATTGCTGCTCGATGATATATCCAATGAAACCCTGCGAATAGGCCACGCAGATATCCAATGGCATTTCGGGGAGGTTGAACAATTTGTTTCCGGCATTGTTGGCCAGCATGATGTTACCAACCTGTGGCCCGTTGCCATGGGTGATCACGATATTGTACCCGCGCTTTAGCAATACCAGCAGTCGTTCTGCTGTTTTATAAGCATTTTCTTCCTGTTCATCAATGGTTCCTTTTTGCCCTGCTTCCAGCAATGCATTGCCGCCCAGAGCTACTACTGCCAGTTTCTCCATATCTCATTTTATTAAGGCCTGCAAAAATATAAAATATCAATATATCAGAATAATTCAGCGAATAAGCTTGAAAGTTTGCGAATTATCCGGGATAAAATATCTATAAAAGTAAAATATTATTTGCGGTCTTAAAAGGATATTCCTAACTTGCCTCAAAATTAAGCCCGGAAATATCTGATCTTATGAAAGAGGGTTATTCTGCTAAAGCATTCGTTGGCTTTAAAAAATTGATTGCCATTGTTTCAGGCCCCCTTGTTTTTGTCCTGCTTCTTTTTTTTGTTGATCTTTCACCCGGCAATCCTCTTGTCACGTACACGCTGGCTTGTGCCCTCTGGATGGCCATATGGTGGATCAGTGAAGCCGTCCCCCTGGCCATCACCTCTTTGCTGCCTGTGGTGCTTTTCCCTTTGCTTGGGATCATGGATGGCAAGGAAGTTTCTTCTACCTATTTCAATCATGTGATCTTTCTTTTTCTGGGCGGATTCATTGTAGCCCTGGCCATGCAGAAATGGGACCTGCACAAACGGATTGCCCTGAAAATACTGATGTACACCGGTATCGGGCCCGGCAGGATACTGCTGGGTTTTATGGGAGCCACCGCTTTTCTTTCGATGTGGATCTCCAATACCGCCACCACCATGATGATGATCCCTATCCTGATATCCATCATTACCAAGCTTGAGGAAAGCATCGGTAAGAAAGATGTTTCGCGATACAGCATCGGGCTGTTGCTGGGTGTTGCCTACAGTGCCTCCATTGGGGGAGTGGCCACCCTTGTGGGTACTCCGCCCAACTTGTCATTTGCCAGGATCTTTCAGATCATGTTTCCGGCGGCACCTGAGATATCTTTTGCACAATGGTTTTTCTTTGCATTGCCACTGAGCGTATTGCTGATCATCATCGTATGGGTTTACCTTTACTTTTTATTCCGACCGAAATCCGATAAGTGGAAACAAGCCGATAACAAAAGTTTTCGATTACAATACCGTGCACTCGGTCCGGTGGGTCCTGAAGAAAAGATCATCTTTGCTGATTTTATCCTGCTGGCCCTCCTCTGGCTCAGCCGGGCGGATATCGTAATGGGCGGTGTGATCATTCCCGGATGGTCATCCCTTTTTCCGGCTTCGGATTTTATCAACGACGGAACCGTGGCCATCATGATGTCAATACCCCTTTTCTTTATTCCCGCTCCCAGCTCGAAGGGCAGTTTTCTGATGGACTGGGAAACTGCCACCAGGCTACCCTGGAACATCGTGCTCCTGTTCGGGGGCGGCTTTGCCCTGGCTTCCGGATTTAAAGAATCGGGTCTTTCGGTCTGGTTTGGTGAACAGCTTAGCTGGATCGGTGGGATACATCCCCTCATGATCATTTTTATGATCGCCATCCTGATGACCTTTCTCACAGAACTAACCAGCAATACAGCCACCACTGAAATGCTGCTTCCCATACTGGCCGGGCTTTCTGTGTCAACACAAATCAATCCCCTCCTGCTGATGATACCGGCAACGCTTTCAGGATCCATGGCTTTTATGCTGCCCGTGGCCACTCCGCCCAATGCCATCGTGTTTGGTACAGAACGCCTGAAAATATCCCAAATGGCACGCACCGGATTGTTGCTGAATCTTCTGGGAGCGATCCTGATCAGCCTGTTTACTTATTACTACGGAACTTATATCTTTGACATCGATTTAAATATGCTGCCCGACTGGGCCGTGATCAAATGAGCATATGAAACAACAGACCAAGGCTTACTTGCTGGCCCTCACGGCTATATTGTTCTGGTCGACCATGAGTTCGGCTTTCAAGATCACTTTGCGTTATACCGACCCGCTCAACCTGCTCCTGTTTTCTTCATTTTTTTCCATCATCGTGTTGTTTGCACTGCTGCTGATGAACGGAAAAATTCCCCTGTTGAAACAAACGAGCTTAAAAGACCTGCGGAATTCAGCCTTGCTGGGATTGCTGAATCCCTTCCTGTATTACGTGGTCTTATTCAGGGCCTATGAGCTGCTTCCTGCTCAGGAGGCAGGAACGCTTAACTATATCTGGCCGGTGGTACTCGTACTGTTCAGCATACCCCTGCTGAAGCAAAAGATCGGCTGGCTCAGCATGTTGGCCATTTTTATTTCCTTCCTGGGGATCATTATCATTTCCACCCATGGGGATGTTTTATCCTTTCAGTTCACTGATAGAATCGGGGTGATACTTGCAGTGGGCAGTGCTGTATTCTGGGCCCTCTTCTTCCTGCTGAATGTCAGGGATAAGCGTGACGAAAATGTAAAGATCTTCTGGAATATTTCCTTCGGCTTTCTCTACATACTGATCTTTAGCATGTTTTTTTCCGAAATACAATTGCCCCGGAAGTGGGGCTTGCTCGGTGCCCTGTATATCGGCGCCTTTGAAATGGGCATTACTTTTGTGATCTGGCTAACTGCCCTGCGCCTTTCCAAAAGTACGGCGAAGATCAGCAACCTTGTTTACCTGAGTCCGTTCATTGCACTTTTTTTTATCCGTTTTGCTGTTGGAGAGATCATCCTCCTGTCCACCATCATTGGTCTTGTGTTCGTGGTTAGCGGCATCATTTTGCAGAAATACAGCAAATGATGAGGAATGGAACAGAAATGCGTTGGAAATCAAAACGGATTCTTATTCTTTCTTAAAAATTGGTATTATTCCACATATCGGCCGGAGTGCACCTAAAAATTTTCTAATTTTATCGTTCCGGAACGGTATTGTTTTTTGAGCCATCGAAACTGTTAAACTGATGTTATGTATCCCAGACTGAGTGATCTGATCAATGATTTATTTGGAACCAGTATCAAGCTGCCCGTACAAACCTATGGGTTTTTTGTTGCACTGGCATTCCTGCTTGCCGGTTACCTGCTTTACCTTGAACTGAAAAGAAAGAAAAGATTGGTCTGCTCCATCCACAAAAAAAGATGCGTACGCAGGGGCGGCCAGCTTCGGTTTACGATCTGGTTATTTCCTTTGTGATCGCTTTCCTGGTCGGGTTGAAATTCATCGGGGCCATTTTCGATTATTCATTTTTTGCGAGCAATCCCCAGGATTTTCTTTTTAGCATGGAAGGAAGCTGGATAGGCGGGATCGTATTTGGCGCTGCCAGTAGTTTTTACACCTGGTGGAAAAGGAACAGGGAAAGGCTTGATGAGCCCAGGAAAGTCCAGGAGGTCATACATCCTTACGAATTGACGGGCTCAGTCATTCTGGTGGCTGCCATTGCCGGCATCATTGGTGCAAAGATCTTCCACCAGCTGGAAAACTGGGACGAATTCATTGCGGATCCTGCCGGATCACTTTTTTCGTTCAGCGGATTGACCTTCTACGGCGGTTTGATCGTTGCTGCTTTTGCGGTAGGAATTTACGGAACAAGAAACAGGATACACTGGCTGCATATGGCCGACAGCGTTGCGCCCTCACTGATCCTTGCCTACGGTGTTGGAAGGGTCGGTTGCCAGATGGCAGGCGACGGTGACTGGGGAATTGTGAATACCAGCCCGAAACCTGACTGGCTCTCATGGCTACCCGACTGGGCATGGGCCTATGATTATCCCCACAATGTTTTGCGGGAAGGAATACACATCCCGGCTTGCACCGGAGATTATTGTTATAAACTTGCCGAAACGGTATTTCCCACACCCATCTACGAAACCACCATGAGCCTGATGATATTTGCTTTCCTCTGGGCCATCCGGAAAAAACTGCCCTTTGCGGGTATGCTTTTTTCCGTATATCTTGTGTTCAACGGAATAGAACGTTTTCTTATCGAGAAGATCAGGGTAAATACCCAGTATCATATATGGGATATTAAGATTACACAGGCAGAGATCATATCGGTGGTTTTGGTTATTCTGGGAATATTGGGTATCTTATACACCTGGAAGCGCGGAAAGAATTTGAAACAAAAACGGAAGAATGATGAACTACCAACTGATCAGCACACAAGTTAAAAACCTGGCGAGGACCACAGGTGCCTATATACGTGATGAACTGAATAAAATTAAGGACCGTGACATAAAGGAAAAAGGTTCGCATGATTACGTAACCTATGTGGATATTGAAGCGGAAAAGCGGCTTGTTGCAGAACTTGGCAGGCTGATCCCCGGATCAGGATTTATTGTAGAGGAGAACAAAGAGCTCGAAAAATCAGATGAATACAACTGGATCATCGATCCCCTCGACGGCACAACTAATTTTATTCAGGGCATTCCCTTATTCTGTATCAGCATTGCGCTGGAATATAAAAACAAGATTGTAATGGGACTTGTGTTTGAGATTAATACCCAGGAATGCTTTTATGCCTGGGAAGGCAGTCCGGCTTATCTCAACAGGAAAGAGATCGGCGTTTCCGGCAAAACAGATCTCGAAAGTTCTCTCTTTGCCACGGGATTTCCGTATTCTGATTACAGCCACCTTGACAATTACCTGGCAATCTTTAAACAGATGATGAAGGAAAGCCGTGGTGTACGCAGGCTGGGATCGGCTGCCCTGGATCTGGCATACGTAGCCTGCGGCCGCTTTGACGGTTTTTATGAATACGGTCTGCACCCCTGGGATGTGGCAGCCGGAGCCTTTATTGTGCAGCAGGCAGGAGGCAGGGTGTCGGATTTTTCAGGCGGAAGCAATCATGTATTCGGACAGGAGATCATTGCCACCAATGCAAATCTGTATGATCCGTTTCTGAGTATTGTTCAAAAATATTTTGAATAGAATTGAAAAAGTTATTATAATTGTTGTGCAATTAATACTTGTATGTCCAGGAAACAACAGGCCGGATCACCGGGTCAATATAAAGATTCTCCCGCAAGGTCGATCATGAAAGCGATCAGTTGGCGCATCATCGCCTCACTGACTACTTTCCTGATCGTGTTCGTTCTGTTCAGGAGATATACGGATCAAAGCCTGAAGGAGGTATTTGAAAATGCTTCTTATATCACCCTCTTTGAGGTGATCGCAAAGCTCATTTTCTATTACCTGCACGAAAGGGCCTGGACCAATATCCGCTGGGGAAAATACTGGACCCGCCAGTACTGGAAAAGCAGGGCCTGGAAAAACCTTTACAACAAAATGCACCAATAGTAGTAATTGCATCTTTGAATATACAATCAGCATCCGATGAAAAAATACTTCATATTATTGATGGCCTTCTTCCTGCTTGGATTAACTGCCAGGCCGCAGAAGGAAAGTAAAACCAGAATCTTTAAATTCGATATCAAGGAGGAGATCGCGCCACCTGTTTGGAGGATGACACAGAAAGCATTTGAGCAGGCGAAAGATACCAATGCCGACCTGGTACTCATCCATATGAACACATACGGGGGCATGCTGGAATCTGCCGATAGCATCAGAACAATAATATTGCAATCGGAAATCCCGGTTTATGTCTTTATTGATAACAATGCGGCCTCTGCCGGGGCATTGATCTCCATCGCCTGCGACAGCATTTATATGCGAAAAGGTGGAAGCATCGGTGCTGCTACGGTTGTCAATCAGACGGGGGAAGCCATGCCCGACAAGTACCAGTCTTATATGCGTTCTATGATGCGATCCACGGCCGAAGCTGCCGGCAGGGATCCGGAAATTGCACAGGCCATGGTCGACCCCAGGATCGCCATTCCCAATGTGATCGATTCGGGAAAGGTGCTAACATTCACCACCTCGGAGGCGATAAAATATGGATTTTGCGAGGGTGAGGCCGAAAACATCCGGGAGGTGCTTGCAAAAGCAGGCATTGAAGATTACGAAATTATTGAGCAACGTATTTCAGGAATTGATAAGATCATTGGCTTTTTAATAAGTCCTATGATCAGTGGTATACTGATCATGATTATCATCGGAGGGATCTATTTTGAATTGCAAAGTCCGGGGCTTGGATTCCCGTCTGCAGCAGCAGTCCTTGCCGCCCTCTTATATTTTGCCCCTCTCTATATCGAAGGGCTTGCCGCCAACTGGGAGATCCTTATCTTCATTGTTGGCCTTGTGTTAATTGCCGTGGAGATCTTTGCCATCCCCGGTTTTGGTATTCCCGGTATCACGGGTATTACACTGCTGGTAACCGCCCTTGCATTGAGCCTGGTGGGTAATGTGGGCTTTGATTTTTCCTATGTGCCCTTCAATGAGATCGTGAAGGCTTTTTTCCTGGTGATCGTCTCTATCTTCCTCGCTATCATCGGGGCGCTGTTTGCCACACGGAAAATGCTTACCACAACGGCCTTTGGAAACCTGGCCCTGGCAGATGTGCAGAGAAAGGAGGATGGTTTTACCTTTTCAGATAAGCTTTATGTTTCCGTGATCGGGAAGGAAGGTGTGGCCAAAACCGTGCTGCGGCCTTCGGGTAAAGTACTGATCGATGATGAAGTGTATGATGCAACCGCCCTCTCAGGTTTTATTGATAAGGGTTCCCCCATTATTGTAAGAGATTATGTGAACGGCCAGCTAATGGTTCGTAAAAAAGAGCAATAATCCTGGTGTCATGTCAAGCTTAGTTTGACGGATCATTTACCCGGTGACTTTGAGTAATGTCCATTTATTTTTTTCAACGGGTGAATTGCACCAAAATTAGATAAAATACCTGTTTCATTTCCTTATACAAATGCTTAAATTTGAATATCAATATTTGAGAAAATGGGAAAGAAAATCAATATACCAGATGGTCAAACGGCTCAGCCGGATAATTTAAGTTTTCTGAACCGAATGATATTAGCATTGCAGTCCTTTGGCAGTGAGGCTGAAATTTATGATTTCGCGGCAGAAAGTATCTATCAAATGCTTGATGGTAAGGCAATCATTACCCTTGCTGATGTGGATGTACAAACACAAAAATGGAAGCTCAGACTTGTGAAGGGAATTGGAAGTAAATATGAAAAGCTTCGGACATTGCTGGGTTTCGATATAAAGAACTTTACGGGTGATATTAATCCCAGATATGCTGAAGCACTGGCTTCCTCGAAATTTGTTGAATTGGATATTGATCTGCCGGAAATGCTGAGTGGCAAAATCAGCAACAGGATTGGCGATACAATCAGGAAACTTTTTTCTCTTGAGCATATTTATTGTACAGGGATCCTGCACAATAAAAAGCATTATGCCAATATTACCATAATTCAAAAATCCTCATGCAGGGAAATTAACTTTCCGCTGGTGGAAACCTTCGTTCATATAGTGGCTGTTTTTATTGATAAAATCTCTGCCGAAAGCAGCCTGAAAGAAAGCGAAGAGCGTCTTACACTGGCCCTGAAATCGGGCCGGCAGGGTCTGTATGACCTGAATATCCAAAGCGGAAAAACCATTGTGAACGAGGAGTATGCCACTATGTTGGGTTATGATCCTGTTGGCTTTCATGAAACAAACAAGAACTGGATTGAACGGCTTCACCCTGATGACAGAGCACGGGTGGCCAAAGAATATAAAGATTATATCTCAGGAAAAACCGGGAAGTATATTGTTGAGTTCAGACAGCGTACAGCGAACAATGGATGGAAATGGATCTTATCACATGGTGAGATCGTGGAGCATGACCGGGACGGTAAGCCCGTGAGAATGCTTGGTACCCATACCGACCTCACGGATATAAAAAATGTTGAACACGAGCTCAGGAAGAGCAAAGATCAGTTACAGGGATTGTTCGACCATATGAGCAGCGGGTTTGCATATCACAAAGTCGTCACCAACAAGCACAATAAGGTGGTCGACTATGTTTTCCTTGATGTTAACAAATCATTCGAAAGATTGATCGGGCTGAAGGCTGCGGATGTAATTGGAAAAAGAGTGACACATGTTTGGCCGGGTACGGAGGACGATCCTGCAAACTGGTTGGAGATATATGGTGAAGTGGCTCAAAGTGGCAAACCACATAGCTTTGAGATTTTTAGCAGATCAATCGGACGCTGGTTTCATATCGATGTTTATTCGCCGCAAAAATCTTATTTCGCAACCACCTTCGAGGACATTACGCAACGCAAGGAAGCTGAATTGGCGCTGAAGGAGAGCGAGGAAAAATACAGGCATTTGTTTGATAACCTGCAGATCGGGATTTACCGGACAAGGCTTTCGGATGGGAAATTAATCCTTGCCAACCAGCGAATGGCCGAGCTTTTTGGTTATGACAGCATAGAGCAGGCTTTGCAAAACTTTTACACCAACGAACATTATGTGGAGGAGAATGCAAGGAAGGAAATGCTGAAAATGGTCCATAGAGAGGGTCGCTTCGACAAATATGAAGCTGCTCTCACCAATGCGCGGGGAGATATTCGATGGTACCAGTATTCCGGCGTGCTGAACAAAGAAAAAGGCTATATTGAGGGTGTTGCCACCGATATAACGGTTCGTAAAAAGACCGAAGAGATCCTTAAACAAAAGGCCGAGATCATCAACTCCACAACGGACGGTATTATCACTACCGACTTTGAGGGAAACATCCTCTCATGGAACGGAGGGGCAGAGAGAATATACGGGTATCATGCCGATGAAGCCATTGGTAACAATATCAACCTCCTCTATAAAAAGGAAGATCTGAAAAAATTGGGAAGCATGATCAAAATACTCCTTAAAGGTGAGAAGATCGAAAATTTTGAAGTGAACCTGATTCACAAAAGCGGCCGGGAAATACCTGTATTATTATCTCTAACTTCCTTAAATGATGAAAATGGAAATGTTAAGGAACTGATCGGTTTCTCCCGCGAGATTACCTTGCTGAAAGAAGTGCAAAAGGAACTTCAGGAGCGCAATGACTTTGTGCAGAATATACTGGACCGGCTTCCCATTGGGATAGCCCTTAATAAATTCAATGAGGGAACGGCCACTTATATCAACAAGAAATTTGAGGAAATCTATGGCTGGCCAAAAGAGGAACTGGCGGATATTGAAAAGTTCTTTCTTAAAGTCTACCCGGACAAAAAATACAGGGAACAGATCATGCAGCAGGTAATTGCTGACATAGAGAGTGGAGAACCGGATCGCATGCACTGGGAAGATATACAGCCGACGACCAAAAAGGGTGAGAAGAAACATGTCAATGCAGTGAATATCCCTATACTTGAACAAAATACCATGGTGTCGACCGCAATGGATGTAACTGAACTAAAGAAAGCAGAAAAAGATTTGCAGAAGCACAAGGAAAAACTCGAAGAACTTGTAAGGGAAAGGACAAAAGAGCTTGAAGTGGCCAATAAAGATCTGCAGGAAAAAAACAAGGAACTGGCACATTTTAATGAATTGTTTATTGGTCGTGAGTTCAGGATTAATGAGTTGAAGGAGAAAGTTAAGATCCTGGAAGAAAAATTGAAGAAAAATAGCTGAGCTTTTAAGAGATAGGCGTTTGTTAATACTTTTTGCAAGATGGAAAACAAGGAAGATCTTAAACGGAAATTTGCCCGGATGAAAAAGGATGAACTGATCGATCATATTATTGATCTAACAGAAAAAAACCGGCAAGCAAGATCTTCTCATACTTATGAGCTGGAAGATCTATCCATGCTCAGATTCCTTTATAAAAATCTTAATGAAGTGAGCCCATCCTTTAAAAAGGTAGAGAAAATGCTAAAAGATAATTCCCTGGAGCTTCAGAAAACCGTCGAAGAGAGAACCAGGGAACTGAAGTTGCAGAAAGATCAAATGGAAAAATCACAAAAAGCCCTGACCTTCTTGCTGGAAGATGTCAATGAATCCCGTGAGGAAATGGCAGCCATCAATAAAAAGCTGGAAGACGCGAACAAGGAGCTCGAAGCTTTCAGTTATTCGGTTTCTCACGACCTGAAAGCCCCGCTCAGGGCACTCGATGGTTTTTCGCAGATCCTGCTCGAAGATTATGAGGATAAACTGGATGATGATGCCAGTCGCTACCTGCATCTCATACGTGAGAATTCACAGCAAATGGGGCGGCTGATACAAGATTTGCTTGATTTTTCAAGAGTGGGCCGGTACGAGCTGAAGATCCGGGAAGTGGACATGATGATGATGGTGGAAGAAGTGAAAAACGATGTGATGGATATTTTTAATGATCAGAAAATTGAATTTGTCATCCAAAAGTTGCCTGTAGTTAAAACAGACAAAACCATGATCAGGCAGGTGTGGCAGAACCTGATCTCAAATGCCGCAAAGTTCAGCCGGGAGCAGGATAAAGCCCGGATTGAGATCGGGGCGGAAAGCCAGGAGGGAAAAGTACGTTATTTTGTGAAAGATAATGGGAGCGGTTTTGATATGAAATACAAGCCAAAATTATTCAATGTTTTCCAGCGACTGCATACACAAGAGGAATTTGAAGGAACAGGTGTGGGCCTGGCCATCGTAAAAAGGATTGTTAAACGCCTGGGAGGTACGGTGGATGCATTCGGGAAACATGGCGATGGAGCATGCTTCTTTTTTGAGTTACCCCTTAAATGAAATTTTGATTAACTTTATTGTTCCGGCATAAGCGATATTATTGAAAATAATTTGCCATGGATGAAAAATTGAGGTTGTTGTTATTGGAAGATAATCAATCAGATGCAGAATTGATCGTGAGAGAATTGCAGAAAGCCGGTTTTCGTTTTGACTTTAAAAGGGTTGACAGGAAGGAAGCATTCATAGAGCAGATCATAGGCTTTAATCCGCATATTGTTATTTCCGATTACAGCCTGCCGCAATACAATGGCATTGATGCCATCCAGGACCTGAAAAAAATAAATGAGGATATCCCCATTATTATTGTTACCGGTTCACTGGACGAGGAAACTGCTGCCGAAACAATAAAACAAGGGGCCTGGGACTATGTGGTAAAAGAACGGCTTTTCCGGCTGCCCTCTGCGCTGTCGTCTACCCTGAAGCTGAAGGAAGAAAGGGATAAGAAAGCTGAGATCGAGACCAGCCTCAGCGAAACAAAATCAGAATTTGAAACACTCAGAAACAATGTTCCCCTTGCACTCTATCGAACGGCACCCGACGGAAAATTGTTGTATGTGAACCGGGCATATCTTGACATATTCCGCTATGATTCTGTTGAGCAGGCTTTACAGGATAATGCTATTGAGCGATATGTTGATCCTGAAGATCGTAAGCGTATCCTTGATCAGTTGTTGAGAAAAGGGGAGCTGCGGCATTACGAAGTAGAGCTTGTTCGAAAGGACGGAGCTAAGTTCTGGGGTGATTTTAATATACGGGCTATCTTCGACCGGAATGGGAAGCATATTTTCCAGGATGGGATCCTGTCCGATATCACTGAAATAAAAAATGCCCGGGAAGCAATCATCCGGGCCAAAGAGAAAGCAGAAGAGTCGGATAAACTGAAGACTGCCTTCCTGGCCAATATGTCGCATGAGATCCGTACCCCGATGAATGCCATCATCGGCTTCACCGACCTGATCGCTAATGGGGATCTTGAGAAAGAAGAAGAACGGGAATTTATTGCCCATATCCAGAAAAATGGTGAAACACTGCTCAGGATCATTGGGGATATTATTGATGTAGCAAAGATTGAATCCGGAGTCATCAAGGTGAATAAGAATACAAGGGACGTGAATAAATTTATTCAGGAAGTGTTTAGCGAGCTGTTGGAAAATAATGCCGCGCCTGGAAAAAATGATGTCAGGCTGATATTGGAGAACCGGCATAAAGACCAGGAAGTAAAAACCCATTCGGATTTTATCCGCCTGAGGCAGATTCTGAACAACCTGACTGATAATGCTTTGAAGTTTACTGAAAATGGCGAGATAAGGATAGGATACGAGATCGATGGCAAACTGTTGAAGTTTTTTGTAAAAGATTCCGGTATTGGCATCCCCGATGAAATGAAAGAGATCATCTTTGAGCGGTTCAGGCAGGTCGACGACAGCCATACCCGTGAATTCGGGGGAACAGGTCTGGGACTGACCATTGCAAAAAGTTTTGTTGAAAAACTGGGCGGGGAAATGTGGGTGGAATCAGAAGTTTATAAAGGATCTGATTTTTATTTTACCATTCCATACGCCACTCCTGAAGACACCGAAGTGCGGAAAACAAGTGATAGGGCCTCTGCTAAAAGCCGCTGGCAGGACAAAAGAGTGCTAATTGCCGAAGATGTAAACTCGAATTATTATTATCTGGAAGTCATCCTGAAGTCATTAAAAATAAATCCCATCCGGGCCATCAACGGAAAAGAAGCAGTAGAGTTTTGTAAAAATGATATGGATATCGACCTGGTGCTGATGGATATACAGATGCCTGAAATGAACGGTTATGATGCAACACGGGAAATAAAAAAAATGCGGAAGGATCTGCCCGTGATCGGGCAAACTGCCTTTGCCCTAAGCTCCGACCGGGAGAAAGTACTGGATGCGGGCTGTGATGATTATCTGGTTAAACCCATACTGAAGTACAGGCTGATGGAGGTGCTGGATCGCTTTTTGTAGATTTTGTATTGGCCTTTTGCTCATCGGGATAAACTTCTCATCCTGCTTGGCTAATGGGTATGTAAAATAAAAAAATCAACCACTGTTGAAGATGGTTGATTAGGGTTTATGTGATCACGGCAGGATTCGAACCTGCGACCGACGGCTTAGAAGGCCGTTGCTCTATCCAACTGAGCTACGTGACCGTTATCATTTTATTTTATTTCATTTCAACTGTCGTTGCTCTGATCCAATCCCGTCCTTTGGACGAGGATCCTCATCCTGTGGATGGGACTGAGCTACGTGACCGTTATCATTATATTTTATTTCATTTCAACTGTCGTTGCTCTATCCAATCCCGTCCTTCGGACGAGGATCCTCATCCTGTGGATGGGACTGAGCTACGTGACCATTATCATTTTATTTTATTTCATTTCAACTGTCGTTGCTTTATCCAATCCCGTCCTTTGGACGAGGATCCTCATCCTGTGGATGGGACTGAGCTACGTGACCATTATCATTTTATTTTATTTCATTTCAACTGTCGTTGCTCTATCCAATCCCGTCCTTTGGACGAGGATCCTCATCCTGTGGATGGGACTGAGCTACGTGACCGTTATCATTTTATTTTATTTCATTTCAACTGTCGTTGCTCTATCCAATCCCGTCCTTTGGACGAGGATCCTCATCCTGTGGATGGGACTGAGCTACGTGAGTATTTATTTTGCGGCTGCAAAGATATAAAATATTTCATCGAATTGGCTATTACCAGACGGCTTAAATTGGTCATCATCCGTTCTTTTTGTTGCGTGAACTGCTCATGAATTTGCTGCTTAAAAGAAGACCGATCGGCCTGGTGGACTCGATATGGTCGAATACGACCTTCAATATTGCCACAAAGGGAACGAAGAGGATCATGCCGGCAATGCCCCAGATCACCCCTCCGATGATAATGGACAAAATAGCGATCAGGGGATTGAGGGATGCCTGCGATCCTACGATTTTGGGTGTTAGTACGTTGCCCTCGAATGTCTGTACCCCAACGTACAGCAGGAGTACGAGAAATGGGGTTAAGAGGTTATCGGAATTGATAAAGGCATAAAGAAACGGCAGAATGCCGCCAACAGCAGTGCCAATGTATGGGATGATGGTAAGCAGCGCTGCAAAATAGCCAAACAAAAAGGCATAGTTTAGCCCGATGATCCATAAGCCAAAACCATTCAAAGTGCCAACAATGGCAATAACCAGGAACAGACCCAGGAAGTATTTTCTGATCACGGTGATCACCTCATTGAGGATATCATTGGCCCATTCCGAACGTTCCTGCTTGAACAGATAGTCCAGGAGAAACACCTTGAGTGAGGAGCGGTATATCAAAAAAAGGAAGGTATAAACAGCCATCAGGGTCAGGAAGCTGAAGAACATGGCGGAGGAACTGATGGTCTTGTTGATGATGAATGTAAAGGAGTCCATCAGATTGCCGCTGTCGCCATCGGTAAGATTGTCAATTTCTATGAATCGATCGAAAAAGGTACTTTTAAAATATGCAAGCAGGTTGTTGAGTATGTTTTCGATTTGCTTCCAGAAATTCTCGATATTCCCGAAAAGGTGATACAACTGGGTACTGAAAAAATACAGGATGCCCGAAATAACAGCAGTCACGATCAGCAGATTCAGTGTGGTTGCCAAAATCCTGTGCATATATTTTTCCAGATATCCGTTGATGGGATAGATCAGGATGGAAAAAACCGCTGCAGCCGCCAGCGGTATCAGGATGATCCGGGCCAGGTACAGAAAAACCACGGCAATGGTTAAAAGTATAATCGTTTTGTAAATCCGGTCTAAGGAATAATTATTTGTCATGATCTTCAAGTCTCAATTACCGAAGCAGTTTGTAATTTCGTAAAAATAAAAACAAATCCACTGAATTTGCAAATCCCTGACAAGATTTTCTACAATTCTTTTAACTTTTGTAGAAACATTTCTACAAGATATTGCGTATAAAAAATTAGTATTTTTGTGTTGAATAAGTAAGTACCTGTGATATAGTGTTCTGTGATAAAATTTCATTTGATGATAAATAATTGCAGGGTTTTTTCACTTGTACAGGAAATATATGTTAAACTAAAAAAATTAATCAAAATGGCAAATAAGACAACAAATGCATTTCTAGGATTTATCGCCGGTGTTGCCACTGGAGCAGCACTTGGTGTATTATACGCACCTGACAAAGGGTCCAAAACCCGCAAGAACATCAAAAAGCAATCTGATAAAATCAGCGGTGATGTCAGAGACGCCGTGAATGAAAAGGTAGATGGTTTGAAAGATTATGTAAACCAGAGCCTTGGTGATGTTAAAGACCGTTTTAGCAAAATTGAAAAAGAAGTAAAAGAAAAAGCGGAACAGACCCGCAAAAATGCTAAAACAAGCTAAACGATAAGCTTAAGATCTTATGAGCGAAAAAAAATTATCTGAGAATTTGGCCGAGCTTAAGAACTTGGCCAAATCTTATGTTGATTCCTATATCATTTTGTTGAAGCTTCGGTTTCTGGAAAAGCTGAGCAGGATCGGAACATTTCTGGTCAGTGCTGTAATCCTGATCATGATCTTAGGTTTTGCCCTCTTTTTTGCCACTTTTGCATTTAGCTATTGGTATGGAAAGAATATGGGTAATTTTGCCGAAGGCCTTCTGATCTCGACAGCTTTTTATCTATTGCTCGCGATCATTGTGTATGTGTTCCGGAAAAAACTGATCGGCAATCCTGTAATCAAAACGATATCCTCGATCTTGTTTAAAGAAGATGATGAAAATGAAGAAGAATAAGCTGGAAGAAATATACTCATTCGAGAAGCTGGAACTTGAGAAAGCGAAGATCAGGTACAACATGAAATACCAGGAAGAATTGATGTCGCTGGGATACGATCGCCTTGCCGGTAACTTCAGGGCCAGTGTTATTGACTCCGCAAAAGGCATTGCCCAGTCTGCGCTGAGCGAAGTGATCGTCAGGTTGATCCGCGGCAGGTAAATCTGATTATTTCCCGATTACCGACAAACTTGCCGGGAGGATCTCAATTTCCACTGCATCCGGCCGGCCCGCAAGCTCACCGTCAATCTGAAAAGTCCTGTTTTTCGGGTTGATGATTTTGGCTTTTTGCGTACTCCTTACATCGATGAATTTAATGTGTTCAATCTTACCTCTCAGAAATTTTGGTAGTTTCCCCCATAACTGACTCCTTTTGTAGGCTTTAACGATAATGATCTCAAAGCTGCCATCATCAATTTCTCCCCCCGGATTGATCAGCGCTCCCGTGCCGAATTTCCTGGCATTGGCAATGAACAGCATGCTGGCTTTGGTACGAAATCTTTCCTTTGGGAGTTCTATGATGTATTCATGACTCCTGATCTTAAAAATTTCGGCAAGGAAATGTTTTGCATATGCCCAAAATCCCCTTTGGGGGTCCTCTTCGAAACGCCTGATAACATTGGCGTTCAGTCCAAAATCACTTAAATGGAATGAATAGTCGTTATTGATTTTAAGCGTATCAATCTTTTTTGTTTTTCCTGTTTTAACCAGGTTGATCGCTTCTTTGATGTTTTCAGGCACGCCCAGTTCCGTTGCCAGACCGTTGGCCGATCCTGCCGGTATGATCCCAAGCCTGGTGCCGGAATTCAGGATCTCCCGGGCCACCAGGTTGATGGTTCCGTCACCTCCTGCAACCACCATGGTTCGGGGGCGGATTTCCTTGAGGATCTTCCGGATCATTTCGGGATTCCCCGACTTCTTTGTGTAAAAAATACGATCCTTCACCTCCGGTTCACCAAAGCTTTTCTTCAGTTCTTCTATAAGTTCTGATTTCTCCAGATCCCCGGAAACGGGATTTATTATGAAACAAATATCCTTCTTCGAATGACTCATGCAAGATATTTTAAAAGTTGGTAAAGTAATTGTACAAAAATAATGCAGCGATGAACAGGAAAAAAATCTTAAAGAAAATATTAAAACCCATCACGAGGCCATTCAAATGGCTTAAGTTGTATGTTAAACAACGGATGGGCTGGCTGGGTGTGCCGGTCATCCTGCCTTTTGATTCCTACGGCAACAAGTCCGGGGTATTTATCCGGGGGATGCTTACAGAAGACAAAGGAATTGCCAGGCCGAGGTCCGGGCAATCCAAATGGACCAATATGCTTGCCATGATCAAAAGGTTTTCGGGGGAAGGGATCCCCGGGGTGGATATTCAGGTTGAATGCCTGGGACACCGCAAGGTGGTTGAAACCGATGAATACGGTATCTTTGCTGCTGAATTCAACAATATCGAAATTCCGCAAAATAAAATCCACCTGAAATTTAAAGCGGAATTAATGGATGAACTGGTAGAGAAGCAGCCCCGGATCATTGCCGGGGGAGATATTCATTTACCCGGAAAGAATGCAAATACACTGGTTGTTTCAGACATTGATGATACCATTATCGTTTCGCATGCAAGTAAAATCATCAGGAAACTGAGATTGTTGCTTTTCAGAAATGCATTGACCCGGGTGGCTTTTCCCGGTGCAACGGCTTTTTATGAAGCCCTGAGAGAAGGCAGGGGGGAGGAGAACAATCCATTCTTTTATGTTTCCAGCAGCGAGTGGAACCTGTATGATATGCTGCGTGATTTTTTTGAATTTAATAATTTCCCGCCCGGGGTTTTGTTGCTGAGGACGATGAAAATCAAGGGAATCAAACTGCTCTTCTCCGGCAAGGGTAAGCATGAGCATAAGATAGAGAAGATCGAACATCTGCTGAAAATATATCCCGGACTGGATTTTATATTGATTGGCGACAGCGGGCAGAAAGACCCTGAGATCTATTATCACATCATGAAAAAACATCCTGACAGAATAAAAGCTGCCTATATCAGGCATATACGTGTAGGATTTAGAGAGAAGCGCTTTTTGGAGCTGTCCAATGATCTTAAAAAAACGGGAAAGGATATGCTGCTTGTCGGCAGTTCCCTCGAAGCGGCCAAACATGCAGCATTGAATGCTTATATAAAGAAAAGTTCTTTGAAACACATAGCCAGTCAAAAAAGCCGGCAAGAAAGTGAATAAAAAAGTTTGAGAATAGGAATGTATTTTCTACTTTTGCACACCTCAATTTTGGGAAGCTTGTTCATTGTTTAATAATCAATCATAAATTCAGCAATACGGAGAGGTGGGTGAGTGGCTGAAACCAGCAGTTTGCTAAACTGCCGTACATGCAAATGTACCGGGGGTTCGAATCCCCCTCTCTCCGCTTTTAACCGCTGAAGCCTCGCAAGAGGCAAGGCGAGGGCGGTTTTTGTTCTTTAACGAAATTGTCAGAAATCAAATACAGGTTTTCGACAATCGACAATTCAATCGGGGTATAGCGCAGTCCGGTTAGCGCACCTGCTTTGGGAGCAGGGGGTCGTAAGTTCGAATCTTACTACCCCGACATTGAAAACCAGGATGTTACAGATGTAATAACATACCTGGTTTTTTTTATGGTTTAAAATTGGTTTAAAATTTTTTTCATTACAGGTATATTATTTAATTCAATAAGTCAAGTTAATTAAAGTTTTACTTTAATTAGCTTTTCTTTGCATTTTGATTAGTAGCGTGTTAGTGGCCGTATTTGTCTAAATATCAATGTGTTTAATAAATTTAATGTCGCTTTTAGATGTCTTTTTGTAATGTTTATTTGTCATTATGATATTTTTACCTTACATTTGTATCATAACTTTAAAAGTAAATATCATGAACGCAAATTATTTATTTCCAAATCGGTTTAAAAAAATTGGTTGGCTCCTATTTATTCCTGGAATAATACTCGGAATAATATATCTGATTTATCAATCCGATATAAGTCTTTTTAATATTAAAGTCTTCGCTATTGCAGAAGAAGAAATATTAAGTGATACTAATTTCTTTTCCATTTCAAAGAACAATGTTCTAGACGAAATTTCAAGTATATTATTAATCATTGGGGCATTACTTATTGCTTTTTCAAAAGAGAAATCCGAGGATGAGTTTATCTCCAAAATCAGGTTAGAATCTTTTGGTCTGGGCAACTTATATAAATTATGTCATCCTATTATTAGCAATAATCTTTGTATATGAAATGACTTTTCTATGGGTACTAGTATTTAATATGTTTACTCTTCTAGTCTTTTTTCTCATTCGTTTCAATTGGGCTTTATATAAATCCAAAAATCAAATCAGTGATGAAGAATAATATTAAAGTCGAAAGGGCAAAAAAGAATATCACACAAGCTCAATTAGCAGAATTAGTAAAAGTCAGTCGTCAAACTATCAATGCTATTGAGTTGGGAAAATACAATTTATCAACTATTCTCGCTTTAAAAATCGCTCATGTTTTTAATCAATCTGTCCATAATATTTTTGAGCTTGAAGAATCTGATTTGGAATCCTAATATGGCCACTAACGGTGGCGGTATGAAACGTGCCGGATTGCGGAGCTACGTCAGTGTCCACCTTTGCAAAAGCTTAAGGCGGGACGGAATGCTCGAAAACCACTGACCCCGGCATGTTTTATGACCGCGTGTGTGTGCCCTGTATGAGCATGCAGCGCACACACTTCGCAAGCTGTATAAAAACTTTAAAATTACAAATGTTTTTTACACGGCAAAGCGAAGTGTGGCGATAATTTTTCCAGAGGGTGACCCTCCCGGATGAACATCCGTTCGGACGGGAAGTCCCTTACACGCTCGGGTAACGCCGGGAAGTGTTACGTCAAGTCGCAAGCTGGTTTGGGGCGACCCTTGCAGTGAAGGAAGCGAGACTACAAAATCCGGTACTGACGAACAGGAACGGCATATGAGGCAGGTTTATTTGGGTAAGTAAGCACATCATTACAAAGCCCAACGAATACCAAAAGGGTAAACATGTAGATGCCGCAGGGATCGGAGGAAGGAAAATGCTCTTACCGGGGGAGGTCTCAGGTTAGGTTCGGTATTCCTATATACTGAGAAGTCAGCAGAGGCTATAGTAGTTGGATTGAAACGAGCCATTACAGATAAATGGAGGACTCACAGAAACAATGAAGGGCTGAACGTTAGGCTGTCAGAAATTCGATAAGGAAGCTTTCTCCTATTGGTGATTCTAGCCTTATCTTAAAGTGGGACATAGCTGTCATGGTGAAAAGAGCATGGCAATGATGCTTAACGAACCGCTGTATACGCGACCTCCCGAAAGCTTTCGGGATACAGTGGTGTGAGAGGCGCACCGGTGGGCTTTATTTGCTCACCGGCCGTCTACTCGATTAGGCAACGAATTTATTCCTTTTGTCCAGCTTTAATATGACTTTCTAAAATGTCATTATAAGCATATTCGATAATTCGTAATGTATCATTATGCTGGCTACAATAAATTTTAATCCAACCATATTTGTAATTATCATTTATTAAAAATCTAATACCAAGATATTTCTCTTCTTGACCCTGAAATTGTCCTGTATTCATGAAAGTGCCTAAAACACTAATACTGTTAGACCAATTTCCATCTTTGGCTATTTGCTCATCTAAAGTCTAATGCGTCTGGGTATCCATAAGTTGAATTATCAAGTATCTCAATAGATTTTGGAATTACTCTGGCTGCTAATGAATCAAATGATTCAGGTAGTCCATTTGGGTTATATTTATTTAAGTCAATAATCTCAAATCCAATGTCATAATTATTATCAGCATCTAAGTCAAAATCCTTGTGTCCTGTAGAAATAAACTCAGCATTAATTTGTCCATTCAGAATACTGTCAATATGATTTGATATTTCATCATCGCTTCCTTGCAATGTTTGAACATCTCTAATAAGCACAAATTTCTTTGTTAACTGAACGATAGATTATACTATCTTTCTCCGAATTAGGGTCTGTTTTCTCACAACTAAAAAATCCTATACTTAGTGCGCATAGTAATAAAGAGGTTTTGATTGAATTTTTCATCTTGATTTGATTTTAATTTATTGTCAAGTTTATCAACTTAGAAAACGAATATTGGCTTATCATATTGTATCGGTTTAATTTGTTGCCGGACCAGCTGGCGCGACTTTTGCCATACCAGTAGCCGGTTTAATGGGTTGAATTCATAGTTTCAGTTTAAAAATCCGGGAACTAATTTAAGCAAAAGGCGTGACAAAGCAATTACATATACAGCTTGTTAGGGCAATGTGGCTTATAATTCATCGATTATTTCCTCAATATTCTCAATTAATTGATCAAGGTAAGATTCAATTATTGACCATACAATTCTATAATCAATTCCAAAATAGTCATGGACAATTCTGTTTCTGAATCCACGAATTCTATTCCACTCAATTCCCGGGTATTTATCTTTGAATTCCTGACTTAATCTATTTGCTGCTTCACCTATTATTTCAAAATTCCTAACTACTGCATCCACCGTCTTATCTTCAACCAGGAAAGTCTCGAAATCCAGATCAGCAGTATATCGTTTGATTTTTTCGGCAGAATCAAGGATATCCTCAAGAAGTAGTATTGAATCTCTTTTAGACATAAATTAAATCAGGGACTATCGCTGTGAAGTATTTTTCTTTTATGCCATTTTTGGAAACCAGGTCAACTTTCACTCCTACAATCTGCTCGATTTCATCAGCAAGATCGATGAACCGAATTCCGATCTTATCGTTGAATTCTACAAGTATATCCAGATCACTATCAAGGGAGTTAACATTTCTTGAATAGGAACCAAGATTGCCATTGATTCAATAGGGTAATCAGAGAATAGACGGTTCTTATGATTACCCAATGATGTCTTGATATCCTGTAAATTTCTCATTAATTCAAAGATATACTTTTTTCATGGAACACAGACAAACTCTAATAGGTTCATATCAATAATTCGAAGTCATATTGTAATCCGCCATTTGCCCTAACTCCCGGATAACCGCTACGCTATTCTCCTTATTTCGCTTTTATGCTTTGCTTGTTCTTTGGAAATGCCTGGCAATTTGACCGGTTATTTTTGTTTTTTATTCCAAAGTTAACAAAAGAATGATATTGCCGCAGTTTTCTGTTTCTTTTTGTTAGAGAGACAGGATGCTAAAAAGCATGATCATGTAGGAGGGCTCCGTGGGTTTTCATGGTCTAATGCGTACTAAGATTGCTAATCTTTTTAAACTAAATCATCGAAAAACTAAAACTTTGCTATGATTTCTAACATAACTAATGCTACTAACCAAGGAACATCAAAAACTTGTATATATCTAATGTGTCTTTGTGAAGGTTTTGTCTCTTGAGTTTATTGGAGTGGGAATGATATGTTGATTTGCGCAGACTGAACGGCAGTTTTGCTTGTAACGTGCCCGGGCTATGAAGCGTTGCGGTTTTAAAAAATCCTACTTTTCAGGCTTCAACTGCCACTATGGCAAGGCAAGCTTGTTAAATTAACCACCTCACCCGCAATGCTTTATGAGCCCGTGTTACCCAACGTAATTCTTCGTTTTTCAGGCTTTCACCAACAGTGTATTTGTATTCCCTGCTAAAATCTTTGGTTCACCCTGTTAAATAAGGCAAAGCCTTCCACAACGTGGATTTAACAGGGTGAACTGAAATATTTCCAAGCAGAAGATCATAACAAGCCTTGTAAACCGGGTAAATACATAGTGTAATCCCACAATTTTCAAAAAGGATTCCACCCGGGCTACGCCCCGTACCCCAAAATAGTCAAATAGTCAAGCAGCTCAAGCGTTTCCTGATCCCCTGAGGCAACGCACACTAACGCCACTCTCGCCTATCGTCGTTGTAAATCGCCCACGAAGCCGTGGTGGCAACACCAGGTAGCGGACCGCAGGCGTAGGCCGTATGACAGACTCCGCAGAAGACCGCCAGAAGCCGCGAGCCTCCAACGTAGTCGAACGTACCACCGTCGTAACGGCATGCCGCCCGGAAGACCTGAAAAGCCGTAATCCTCTGCGCCATAGAGTCCGGTATACGATCTACCTCCCACCGAGGATGCTCCGCTTGTGTTGCAACCGCCGCCCAGCGGTGAATTCACCTGCCTGCAGGACTTCAGTTCATTGCCATGAGGTGAGCCTAGATTCCGCCGATAGATAATCAGTCAAATCTGTCCATTCGTCATTTGTTGGCACATGCCAGCCTGCGGGACAAAGGCCGTTGGGATCAATTGTCGTGTACCAGTTGTATAATGCGCCGTAGCTGTCTTTCCAGCTTATGTCGTTATCATACCAGACATAAGCACCTGTTGTAAGAATTTGCCAGGCATTGGCATCCGTTACATTGGGAATTTCAGTGCCGTTCCGATAGGTAGTGGTTTTCAGGTTTTCTTTCATCCAGCATTGGTTGCCAATTAGCACGGTGTTGTAAACGTTGCCGTCAATGTCGGTAACTGTGGGAGTGCCAGGGCATGGATCGCCGGTATAATGAAAGTAATAGGTCTGATCACCTGTGGGCGAACTCGTAATGACTTGTTCATCCAGGCCGGTGGATCCTGTGAATTTGAGCTGGTCGCCCAGATTAAACACAAAATTGTTTAGCGCGTTTCCCGATTTATATTCTCCAATTCCTGTTTTTGCTTCCCGTTGTATTCCAGTTTGCAATATCCTGAAACATTCGCATTGTATGGAGAATTGAACATTTTTATCGTCCGGCTTTGCCGATCTATTTGCGCAGTGAAAAAATAAAGGCTTTCCCTGCCGGGATAAAAGCTGAAGGTATGGGCGCCTTGTTCTAACTGAAAGTCCTGCTTGACCACTTTTCTTCCCATCACATCGCTAATGGTGATCAAGATGTCATTTCTTTCAGGCAACCAGAGGCTCACTGTCGTTTTGCCTTTCATTGGATTGGGGAAGTTTTGGGAAAGAGAAAAGAATTGTCATCGAAGGTGATGTTTTCATTCATGCCGGTGATGTAGTCAAGCACCAAAACGCTATCAGGTGCATAAAGCGTGGTGTCGCCGACCTGGGTCAGGTTCTCGATCAGGATGCTGTTTAGCGGCACATGCTGGGCATTGCTATCGGCGGTGAAGGTTAAAACCATTGTCGGTTTCTGGGCCATAGCGCCCATGATCATTCCGATCATTAAAACTGTAAGTAAAATTTTTGTTTTCATAGGACATTGTTTTGATTGGTTAAAATTCTATGATCTATTGTAAGACTTTTTATATGATGCTTTTTTCTTCATTATGTTTGCCAACTTCTAGTATATGAAAAGTAGGCGATTTCGAAGCACTAAACTTTCGGTTAAGCACAAAGTTTGATGCGAGCTAAAAGCCTTGAATTTAGTACTGTTTCGCCTATTTTTTATATATATTGTTGGTAGTCGTTTTTTCTATTTCCTTAGGTTGAATAGTTAGCGAAACTATTCATTAATGCTTTCCAGCCATACCCAATTATCCACATAGTATATCCTAATTAATACGCGTTGGACTAAAATAAAAATCAGAAAAGGAACATATGTAAATTTTATTTCCTTTGCGTTTCTTTCTTTCCAAATGATTATCAGTAGTACCAATTCTATAGTAAGGTAAAGAGTGCGTTTAAAGCGTCAGTAAAGTCAGTAGGCAATTCCGAAGCGATTAAAAAGGAATCTGGTTAACGCAGGGAGCAAGGGGACCGAAAATCGTACTAACCATAAATCGCGAATGAAGCATCAGTGTTTTCCCGAAAATACAATGCGAAAATGTATAGAACGGCAAAACCCATCAAAGTACACACATCAAGAAATGCGAGTGTATAAACAATATTTGGCGGGTAGTTTGCTTGTTCCTTGAATCATTGTTCTCATCATCAATCATCCCGCCAATAATTATTAAAGGCACTAGCACCAATGAAGACGGAGCCGAGCAATCTATGTATTTTTAGTTTGCCTTTTTGGAATAAGTAAGGTTGTATAATTAGCAGTATCATCCATAGAGTTGCACTTATTCCACAAATGATAGAAAAAGGAAAAGTCACCTAGGTTATTAAAATAGGTTTTGCTAAATCCAATTAGTACTACTACCAATCCGAGAGCCAAATAGATATGGGCGTATTTATAGTATTTTGATTTAGTCATGGTACGTTGTCTTTTTAAATGACTACCAACTTCCGGATAACCGCTACGCTATTATCGTTATTTCGCTTTTATGCTTTGCTTGTTCTTTGGAAATGCCTGGCAATTTGACCGGTTTTTTTGTTTTTTTATACCAAAGTTAGCAAAAGAATGATATTGCCGCAGTTTTCTGTTTCTTTTTGTTAGAGACCGGGATGCTCAAAAGCATGATCATGAAATATCGGAGATCAATTTATGCAAGCATTAGCAGAGAATTATTCGTAGCAGACGGAAGGAACGACTGAGGGAGCGGATGAATGGAGCTCATTTTACAATGTGCGGATGAGAACAAAAAACCCCGCTTTGGCCTTTGTTGGGCGCGGCCTGCCTGGCGTGGCTTTTGTATCCCCGACCCGACCGATGAGGAGACGAACACCTTATCAACTGCGCCTTTTGAGGCAGATGGGACTTTTGCTATGGAACCGGGACCGTGAATGGCCACTTTTTGCGAGTAGTGCGTCAATTTACGTAATCCGAGAACCTATCGTATTTTTCAGCATTTTGGAAATCATAAAACAATGATTGGCATTCATCTTGGCATTTTTAGGAATTACATCCTTTTTATCTGCAACAAACTTGGTTAACGAAACCAAGAATCTTATTGAAATCCCCGCCAAATGGCATTTACCGTAATTATTAGCAGCCGTAATATTATTTTTATCATATTTTTTAGTTTCTACCAATTTTTGCCCTTTTCTTTCATATTCAAAGATGGTGTATTTAGGGTCAAATGGTTCAGGTGGATTTATTATTCTAATTTTACAAAAATTACACTCTGATTTTTTAGTTTGAATTTTGCAGCATTCACAAAACTGTCATAAAATGGTCCTATTGTATCTTTTATGTTTTTTGATTTTGTGTCCACTATAATTGTAAATGTGTATTTGTCCTTTGTCTCTGGTAAGGTACTAACACAAACTGCTGTCAAGCTCTTTTGAGATTTTCAATTCTGGAATAATATGACCAATTCCCTTCTTTTTTGGTTTTTTCATTAAAATATACAGTTACTTTTCCAAAATTTGATTGTTCCCAGAATTGAACTAAGTCAGTATTTGGCTCGTCATTGATGCTTGAGAATTTTTTTAACTGAGCGTCAACATTGTTAAACTGAAGTACAAAATTATTATCAGAAGAGTTCTCCATTCATTATCGATTTGACTTTTTCATTTTTCTGTGTTTTCATTATGGCTGCAGAACGGTTGGCGTTTTTATTTATTCTTTTTGTCTGTTCTAAAACTCTTTTTCGTTTCGGATTATAAACTTTAACCCAGTAAGTTACTATTGCATCATATCCGTACTCTGATTTTTCAGAATCATTTAATATAATCAAAGAGGTAGCAATTTTATCATTATGTTTTTCTTTCCATTCTCTGACATCGTTGAAATACTCAATCTTAGATCCAAGTGTACTTCCATTGCTGCCAGTTACAAAAAGAATCTTTTTATTTTTGAAGTCAAATCCACTTTTCTGTGCCGGTATTTTTAAATATTGACTAAAGAAGATTACTTCTGTATCAGTTAATTCTGGTCTATTATCAATTCCGCAATTCTCTGGATTTGGTCCAAGTTTAAACGAATGAATTTCATAAATCTGATCTCCCTTAATTGGTATTGCTTTTAAGTCTTCAATCGGAATTATCTGATTACCGCTATAAGTTTCAATCCAGTTACAAATTCGAGCATCCTCAAAACTTTTCTGGTAATCATAAGTCAACTCGTTAGAGATTATTGTTGAATCGTCCTTTAAAATTAATGTCAAAGTCCTTTTTTCTTTTGTCCCTTTTTTTAAGTTCAAACTATCAAGAGTCAGCTCATTTTTAAGGCTAATTGTATCTCCATTTAATTCCACGTCATAAATCAATGAAAGAACAGCACAACGTCCACTTCCGTTAATCTGGAATATAGCCTTTTTAAATCCGTTTGAAGTTTCATAGAAAACATATTGACTTGTTGGAAAATCCTTATTTGAAATCCAAGTTTTCTCATCGATAACTTCCCAAGTGTTTCCAAAGCATAAATATGTTGAAATCAGTAGTATTATTATCGTCAGGTTTAATCTTTTCATATTCTTAGTCTTTTTTATTCAGTCAAAGATTAATTTATCTGTTGCAACGTCTTGCTAAATGCCACACATACGGTTCGCGGCGATGAGTAGTTGGGGATTTCTTGCCCTAACTTTTCGGTTTAGCACTGACCTTTGATTTATACTTTTATTTTCAATTAAGCACTTAAGCCCCAATTACTTATAGCCGATGTTGTACACCGTTTTTTTATATTATAATTAGTCTTATCGGTAAATTATTTTTCAATTTCTCAAACTCTATTTCGTTCCACCATTCTCTCGGAATCTTCGAAACATCTAATTCAAAACCTACTTCAATTTCTTCCACAAAGATGAATACACCACCTTCCGCTGTTGACATATCCGAAATAGTATATTTGCTTTTTAATTCTCCAGAGTATTACCTACACCAATTCCTGAAGTCTGTTTTAAACTTTTGTCCATACAACCAAATTCTCCATACTTTTTCTCCTAATCGTCTGGTTCCACTGCATAAATTAATTTGGAGTTTTTCATAGACATTTAAAAATGGGGTAATCATCACCTTCAAGACTTATTGTTTCTTCCTTCACATTATAGACTTTACTCTTAGTTTGTAAGAAATCCGAAATTCTTCATTCTCGATTTCTACATCGTCAACGGAATCATTTTTAATCATTCCAAATCGGTTAATAAAAGCACAGAAAGCGAAATTATAGCTTAGTATTTTCATGTTTTGTTCTTAAAATGGTGTACAACTTGTTTATATGTTCACCTTTTGTGAATATAATTTCCATATCTGGTAAGTTATGTGCATGATTGCGATTTATATTAGAATTACCAAAAAGATGGTTTTATTTAGCCTTTCATCTAAATTTACTATCATGTATAAATATACATTGCCAATATACGAAAAAATTGGAGTTTCAAATGGAATCCAGGAAATAACAACAAAATACCTTTGAGTTGTTATTCTAGTACTCCTCGGAAATTTTCATGTAGTATTTTGAGAGCCGTGAGAGCGAACAAATTCTGATAAGAGTTTTTCTGAGGCAATGGAAGGGTCAAATGATTTTCCTTTGAGTTCCTGATCTGTATTCGTAGAGTTTTTTTAGAAATATTTTTTCAGATCATGAGACATCTTCCTCCTCGCGCAGTTCTGAGCAGCTGTCGTTAGATTTAGCGGTTTCGTCGAATAATCGAAGATCTTTCATCCTGGATTTGTTTTGCGAGACGTTGTTAATTTTGAAGGTAAATAGGTCATTCATTCCCTGTCATGTAAAGCAGTTTGAGCATTTGAGGGTTGAAAAGATCTTCCAGGGTGTATTGTTTTGTTTCTCCGGTTTGTTTGTTGACGATTTTGTGGGAGTTCGCCTTTGAACAGATAGTTCCAGGCGCCAGACATCATTTTCAGTTTCAAGTCCATTTAATTTCCAGGTGTCGATGATGTGATACTTTTGTAAACGGACTTCGCGAAATTCTTCGCGATTTGTTGTAAAGGTAGATCCATTTGTTTGTCGGCGACTTCCGAAGCGAAGGTAATCGAATGTGTGATGGAGTTTCTGTTCTCCTACTGCCCGGAATTTTCCACGGCCACTGCGCAGATATCTGGGATTTAAAGAAGTCCTGGAGGTAACTCCTGAGGATCCGAGGCCATTATCGAATTTTTCAAAGTCCAGGGGAGATGTCAACCCTGGAGATGCCACAATTTTTTAATCCCAGGGTGTTTACTGTTTCATAGTACAATGTCTTTTATTCGATGATCATAAAGGGTGTTTGTTTTCAAATTTTAACAGGACCATGGCAGGCGTTAAAGAATGGGGAGTGTGGTTCGGTATAAATCTTGTTCCGACAAGTATCTTATTAAGATAGACTTCGTCGACTTGCTTGAAGTGTTTGGTTTGATAACCCTCGGTCTAGGTTTAATGGATCCCTGATTCTGTCGGTAAATCCTAACCCGTTTATTTGAAGCCAATCGAGACGCATATATTCGCAGATATTCTCACTCAAGAAGACTGGTATTTTAAATTTTTCAGATCATCAAGGATTTCCTGCAGAAGGATTATCTGCTTTTGCACTTCAATTATCGTATCCCGAGACCAGAATAATCGAGAGAATTTAAGGTCTGCTTCGAGGGTATAATAACCGGTGTTTGTACTTACAAATTTAGCGTTTTCATGGCAAAATTTATAATTATCTTGTAATTCAGTTGTTTATTTAAGAAAAGTGAATTGGTACAGCCCCCGTTTCTAACTTGACGGGGGCATTGTTGCGATACGCCAAATTCTTCTGAGCAACACAAAGCAGAAAAGCCTATTACCGAAATTCAGGTTGTGGTTTTCGTACATGCGCATCACTAACGCAATTGATTCTCGCTCATCGTAACCTGTATCCAAATTGGAAAAGCGATCCTCCGGGAGATTATCCAGGAGATCCTTTAGACCGCTGACATTTTTGACCGGAAATTTGAGGGTGAGATCTTTCTCGTTTTGAAAGTACACGAATTAACAGAGCCAAATACATATTTGCCCGGTTCATAGAGCCTGAGGGGTGGTAAAAGTATCTGCAAGAAAGTTTGTTGTTCCAGTTGTATGAAAAAATTATGTCCATGATTGAGGGTTTTTAAGTTCAACATTGATTTTAAAACTTCTTATTGGGGTGAACATTCGAATAAGGTGTAATTAATCGCTGTGTGCCCCCTGATAATGATTGGAGAGAAGTTTTTCAATATCCCTCAAGACGGTAATAAATCTGTTTACCGATTTGAGAGAAACCTAAGATACCTTTATCACGGTAGTTCTGAAGGGTCCTTTTGCCCTAACTTTCAGGATCCCGCTTGCTTCTTCATCGTCAACCCAGGCTTTCGAAGTTTTGTCAATTGCTTCCAGGTCTTTGGTTCTTTTCTCATGCATTTTTTTTGATTTGTTCAAGCAAACTGACTGATTTCAGTAAATGCTTTGCTTTCCACGGTGATCACATTCATGTATTTTAAAGTGTTTTTGTTAAACATTAGTTTATGGCTTTCTTGAAAAAGAGAATGCAAGGCAGGAGATGCGGTGGAAAATAAAAGTCTGGAAAGTCTAAAAAGGTCCTTGCCAGACCGTTTTCGTTGGCAACGACCTAGTTTAATGATAGATAGGGGTAATGGTATTATTTCGGTCTAGAAAAGGTCTGCCAGACCATTCTCTATTGCAATGCCCTGGTCTAATGACAGATAGGAGTAATGGTATTGTTTTGGTCTGGACAAGTGTCTGCCAGACCATTTTGTCTGCAAATGTCCTTGATTTAATGACACATAGGGGTAATGGTATTATTTTGGTCTGAAGAAAAGTCCAGGAGACCAAACCAGACCTTTTGACCTTCTGTCACTATGCGTTTTTTTTCACGTGAGAACATCCCATATTTGTTACTTATATGCCAAACAGTCAGTAAGAGAAGCTACAGTAATCATAGGTTTTATTGTTCACCAGAATCATTTTGAGAAGTGTTAACTCAGTTTACTAGCCCGGATAATTCATAAACCTAAAAGGTGAAACCCTGAATTATCCTGACGACTAAGAAAAGCTACCAATTTGATGCACTTTGTTTTCAAATTGCAAGCTTTTCTAAGCCGGGGTTAACCTGCATTATTTGAGTACATTAAGCTAATTTATACTATTACTCCTTAAAAATTTGTTTTTTTAGCAAGTTTTCATTTCAAATTTCTTGAACATAAGCACCCTTGATAGTATTCTTTCTCCTGACCTGGTTACCCTGTACCTACATGTTTTATTCAATTTTGTTATGATTTTGTGCGCTCTTAGTTTGGCTATCAATCTTGTTATTTTTCCGGATAGTTTTTTTATGTTTAGAAATTCATCATCTGATAACAAGCCAAGGCCTAATAACTTCTGACGAAGATCTTTATTTCTAAAACCTCGTATTACAAACTCTCCAGATAAAATTGCATTGAAAACTTTGGTTGTGAAATCTGACAGTAAATTAAACCCTGAATATCGTCTCGGTTTCTCACTTTTACTTGATAATTTCACATTTTTGCCATTGCATAGTTTTTCAATTTCATTGTCAATGTTATCGTTGTTGTCAACGTTTGACAAACTATTAAGGTAACGCATGTTGCAGGCTTTTGAAACCTCAGCATAGCGGTATAAATTTGAGATGGCTTTACCCATATCGAGCCATTTCTTTTTACTGTTTTTATTAGGGTTCTGAATCTTAAATGCGCTTGCATTGTTGATAGTGGTTTCAACTCGCAGATTACTTGCTTGTCATAAATTTTATAGAGTTCTTATCAAGGGTGAACTTTACACGAAAACCCTGCCCGAAAAAAGTTCTGACGGTCGGAGACTGCTTCTCCCTGATAAAGCCCGTGAACTTTTCGCCCGAAAAATGTAAATATATTTTCTCCAACTTGACATAACGAAGCGTATTCTACAAAATATGGGTACAATTTTTCCAATCTCTCGCGGTCTTTAAACATGATATCGGTAGCATATTCGCATTGTTCTATGTACCAATTTCTATAAGCTTTGCCATTCAAAATTTCTTTTTTATGCGGGGTGGAGAGCCGGTTTGATTTTTTCGGCAAATTGGTCAAAAACTTTATGCCACTTTTTCTCATGGAACCTATCACTTATTGCCTGGGCTTTTTTCAATATCTTCAACCCAAGTAATACTGTTGTCGTAGCTCATATATTTTATGCCGGCTTTGTCTAATTGTTTTTTCAGATATTCCCTGGCGTTGATATAGATTTGAAGCCCAAATGTAAACCAAGTCTGAAACCGCACATACATCAGCCCGAAGTCTCTGTCCATGAAATAAGAATAGTAGTGTAAGCATTTTCTGAAACCACTACCCCTTCTGAATTTCCCTGTCGATTTATTGTATTCAACGCTGAGTGCCTTGCAAGGCTCAACTGCTGACAAAACACAAATTAAGCCCTCTGTTATTCCTCTTTCTTTTGCTACTCTTTTGGCAATGTCTTCTTTTGAGATTTTCGGACTATTTAAATACTCAGTATATGTTTGGGTTCTGATACTATTTTTGATACATGTGATTTTATTTGCTCAGTTACTTTTTGTGCATAGCCTTTGAAATCTTTTAATTTAATTTCTTCTTTCTTTAGAAAATAATAAAAATTATTTCCATAGTAAAACTCTCCAATATAACCTTTTAGAATTATTCTATTGAACCCATGAACAACCCCATGAATATGGTTCGTACTGTATTTGTCAATAAATTTTTGCATGTGGCAAATATCATGAAAAATTTAATTTGTTTGCAGCTACGCTGCGTTAGGAATTATCCGGGCTAATCAGTTTTCATAGAATTTTCAATACCGGAAGTCCGGCCTGTTCAAACTGAATAAGGTAAACGCCTGGTGGCAATCCGGCAATATCTATCTTCTTACTATCGCTATCCATATTATCTCTAATCACAATACCTCCATGAACACTTAAAAGCTGAAATCCGGCTTTGTCTAATGTTATTTCTGATTGAAGTAATATATAATCCGAGGCGGGATTGGGGAAGACTTGCATCCCCATCTTTTCATCAACGGTGCCGATCCCTACTGATGTTTGAAAGCAATCATCTTCATTTTCCTTCATATACATCAGTTCATCATTATTGTAATAGCAAAGCAGGTCGTAGCCTATATCAAAAAAGCAGTTCCAGTATAAAAGCCATGGATCAGTCCCGAGCAACTTCCGATGCCTTCGATCCAGTATTCTTCTCCTCCTTCAAAATGCCACCTCCGCCTTTCCTGTCCCAGGTAAGTCATGGTATCAATCAAAGAAACAGTCCTTTGGAGCGGCTCCTGGCACCACAGGCTGATGATCTCAGCAGTATCTCCGGCTACTAAGCCAAAATCATACGGCAGGCCTTCTTCTCCGACAAAAGGCTTGTAGTAAACTTTATTCCTTCCTCCCGGACCAGGCCCTGTAAATACTCATCCTGCATAAGACTATCCATTGAATACCAGAGCTTTTGATACAGGGTTCCATCAATAGCTTGAGTCCCCATTAATCCAATAGATTTCGGTGCTAATGCTTCCCCAAAAATAATTTCGCACATTCCATTGTTTGGAATCGGAAAGAAAGTTCTGGCTTGAAACAGCATGCGTTGCAAAAACCATCAGGAAAATTATCATGTATTTTTTCATTTGGATTGGCTTTTAAATTTTTCTATATCCCTGAAATTCAACTGAAATCTGAAATCTGAAAATCTGGAATCTTGGATTCTGAAACCTGGAATTGGGTAATCAAATCCGAAACCCAAAATCCGAAACTACCCGA
>JAXHMP010000002.1:0-13029 GCA_034521425.1 Bacteroidota bacterium | reverse complement strand
TCTATGATTATTGGGAGCTGAAAATCATAGTAAGCGGGTCTTCTGCGCTAAATATATACAATGGCAAAGCCGGATGTTAATCAGATTGACAATTTCCCAGTTTCTTCAGCATAACATACAGGGATTGACAAAAACCACATGAACTAACACCTCCGGTGTTGTCGCACCTATCACCCTGTCCCATTGCTACATCGATCAATCGCGCAATCGTTCAATCGATCAATCGTTCAATTTTAACTTTTTGATGTAGCGATTAACCGATTGCGCGATCTACCGATATTCGATTTGGAAGACCCAACAAATCGCTACATTCTGCCAGCCGGCAGGCAAGGCGCTACGTCGCTTAATCGATCAATCGTACAATGGAGACAGGGTCTGACTTTAGTTTTGTCACCAAAAGAGTCACATTAATCCATTGTGAGTTTAATTTCCCGATCTTTGATAAAAGCATTAATGCCCGGTTGCCATTCCAGCTACGATATATTTTATCCATTCTCTTTACGCTGATCTGCAAGTTTGGAAATCAATAAAAAATGTTGTTACTTTGCGAGTGAATACTAACTAACTATATCAGATATGTTATCAGACAGACAGCAGCAGATCATAGAAGCATCGGTTGGATTAATTGACAGAAAAGGGATACAGGGGTTTACCATCAAAAACCTGTCAAAAGAACTCGGGATATCTGAACCGGGGATTTACAGGCACTTTGAAAGCAAGTTTGAAATTCTAAGCACCATCCTGGAGGTTTTTAAGCTTCAATTAAAGGAATATCAAACCTTGTTAAAAAGTAAAAACAATCCACCCGAAGAACGCATCATGGGATTTTTTGATTCCGTGTTCAGGGTTTTTGATTCCAATCCGGCCGTTGTTTCCGTAATTTTTGCCGAAGAAATATTTCAGAATGAAAAAAGGCTGACAAAAAAGATAGATGAAATACAGGGAATAAATTCAGGTATCATGAAAGAATTGCTCCTGGAAATCAATTCAGGTTCAAATAAGAGTCAGCATGTTGATCCTGACATGATCAATCTGATACTTCACGGATCGGTTCGTTTTCTGGTAAGACAATGGAAATCGAGCGGCTACAGCTTTGATCTCCGGAAAAAAGGCAGAAAGTTGGTTTCTTTCATCATTAAAACAATGATTTAAAATCAACTTGACATCAGCATAAGTCACAAATTATCAAAATGCATATAAAATACGACAAAAAAAATAGTGAGTACTAACTACGCTAATTATGGAAAAGATACTTCAAAACATCATCAAAGCCCACTGGCCGCTGCTGATTGCCACACTGATACTAAGTGCTGTGTTTTTCTGGTTCATGTCGCAAAACTCAAAAATGGAAACCGACCTGGACGAATACATGCCCCAGGATCATCCGGCCTTTGTTTACAGCGATAAAGCAGAAGAATGGTTCGGTATCAAAGACGGGATCATTGTAGCAATTGAAAACCCGGATGGCATCTACAACGAAGAAACTCTGGACACCCTGAAGCAACTAACCCGGACCCTGCAGAAAATGGATGAGATAAACAAAGCAGATGTCACCTCCCTTTACACTGCCGACAATATCACGGGAACAGAACTGGGCCTGGATGTTAAAGAATTTTACAAACGGGTACCTTCCTCACCTGAAGAGCTCAACCAACTGAGGCAAAATGTGGAAACCAATGAAATGACTCACGGACGTTTGGTTTCGACTGACGGCAAAGTGGCCATTATCATTGCTGAAATTGAAGATGATGTTTTTACACAAGAATTTTATGAACGGATTTTGTCAACCACCGCTCAATATGAAACTGACAAGATCAAAATCCATGTTGCAGGGCGGCCCATCGTAGAAGGAACCATGGCACTGCTTGGTCCGAAAGACATGAAAAAGATGGTTCCCATCGTATTGCTGGTCATCATTATCGTGCTGTATTTCATGCTGAGAAGTATTAAAAGCACCTTACTTACCATGTCGGTGGTCTTTTTCAGTGTGCTTTGGGCATTCGGTCTAATGGCTATGCTCAATATACCCATCTATGCTGTAACTACCATGATGCCGGTCATGCTGATCGCCATTGGTGTGGCAGACGGCATCCACCTTTACAGCCACCTGCAATTGTTTTTGAGAAAAAATCCGGAGGCTTCAAAAAAAGAAGCTACCCTTGACATGCTCAGGAAGATGTGGAAACCCGTGGCCATGACTTCGGTTACCACTTCCGTGGGATTTATTTCCCTGCTTACCTCAGAAGTGCTTCCGATCAAATATTTTGGCGTATTCACGGCTTTCGGGGTAATGGCGGCCATGTTCTTCTCTTTGGTAATCATCCCGGCAGGCATCATGATCTTCGGGCTTCCGAAAATCAAAAAGCAGAAAACTTACAAAAAAGATACAACCCATAAGCTAGCCGATAGATTTGCAATGAAAGTGATCCGTAACAAACCCTGGTCAATTATCATCACGGCTATTATAATCGTTTTATCCGTAACCGGGATGCAAAAGATCTGGATCAATTCAAGTTTTCTGGAAAAATTTGAAAAAGACAGCGAGATCGTTCTTACCGATAAGTTTATCAATGAACACTTCGGTGGAACCACCACCTTAAACCTGGTGCTGGATGCAGGCAGCGAAAATGCCGATGTCTTCAAAGAACCCGGTGTACTGAGACTGGTGGAAAAAATGCAGAAACATGTTGAAGACAGTCTGCAAATTGTCGGGAATTCATTTTCGCTGGTTGATTACGTTAACAGAATGAACAAGGTAATGAATGCCGATAAAGAGGAATTTAACAGGGTGCCCGACAGCAAAGACATGGTGGCGCAATACCTCCTGCTATATGAAATGTCGGGCGACCCGGAAAACCTGAACAAGGTAGTGGATTACAATTATTCTAAGATGAATGTAACCTTCCAGTTGAAAAGTGATAACTCCAAAGCCATCAATTCTACCCTGGCCATTATTGATGATTACACAAATGACTTGAAAAAGAAAGGCATTGAAATAAACTATGCCGGCAGCGGATACAAAGGCCTGGTTTTCACCGACCTCATCCTGGAGGGGCAGATAAAAAGCCTGATACTTTCTCTGCTGATCGTGGTTATACTGTTATCTATTATGTTCAAAAAAATAAAAATAGGATTGATCGGCGCCCTTCCCATTACCATCACCGCATTTATCAGCTTTGGCGTGATGGGTTTCCTTAACATACCGCTGAATACAACCACAGCGCTGCTGTCGAGTATAGCCATTGGAATTGGCATTGACTATGCCGTTCATTTCATTGAGCAGTATCGTGTTAACGCCAAAACCACCGGCGACAAATTACTGACGGCACAAAAAACCATGAACCACTCGGGAAGAGCCATTACCTACAATGCCATTGTAGTGATTGCCGGCTTTATGGTTTTGCTGTTTTCGGTGTTTCCACCCAACAGGGAACTGGGTGCACTGGTATCATTGAACATGTTTACCAGTTTTGCCGGAACCCTTACCATCATGCTTGTATTGTTGAACAAATCAAATGCTTACATAAAAAATAAAAAGGAGAAAATAAAATGAAAAAATTAAGAATTTCCATAATGCTTATCAGCTCCCTGGTTTTAAGCGGAGCGTTTCAAAATGCATACACACAAAACCTGACAGGTAAAGAGATCGTTGACAAGACCTATAACCGTCCAACGGGCGAAGATCAGGAATCCGATCTCAAAATGACCCTGATCAACAGCGCGGGCGATACCCGCATCAGGGAAATCAAACAATTTACCAAGGACATGGGCGAGGTAGAAAAAAGCATCATGTTTTTTATTTCTCCCGCTGATGTGAGGAATACATCTTTCATGAACTGGTCTTATGACGATGACAGGGCCGATGACCAGTGGATCTATCTGCCGGCGCTTAAAAAAGTAAAAAGGATTTCGAGCGACAGCAAAAGCGATTATTTCATGGGATCAGATTTCACCTATGATGATCTGGGAGACCGCAAACTTGAAGAAGACACCCATAAACTCCTGCGCGAAGAGGAAATCAACGGCAAAGCCTGTTATGTGGTTCAAAGCATCCCCGTTGACAAAGATTATATGTACTCCAAAACCATCACCTGGATAGAAAAAGAAAATTTTATCGGGGTGAAGAAGGAATTCTACGATGAAGACGGCGACCTGCTAAAGATCCTCAGCATCAAAGAGTACAAAAACATTGACGGCTTCGATATCATCACTTTTTCGGAGATGAAGAACATTCAGAAAGACCATCGTACGGAAATGAAGCTGAGTAAAATAACAATCAATATCGGGGTTTCTGACCTGAAATTCAGTGAAAGGATGATGACCCGGGGTTTATAAAAAAATTTAAAAAATGACAGTATACCGAATCATAATATTTTTGCTGATCATGATTCTTTTGCAGGCCTGTGAGGGAGTTTTTGACTACTCTCCTTATGCCATCGATTTTTCTGAGGAACAAACAAATCTAAATGCAAAAAACATTGAACGATTGCAACAGAAAACAAATCATGATGATACGGTAACCATCGCCCTTAACGGCAGATACGCATCGTGATTATGATGAAATGCAGTCGTTCGTAGATTCCGTGAATAACAGCAACTCTGTTGATTTCGTAATTCATGCCGGGGATTTTGCCGACTTCGGATTACCCAAACAATATACCTGGACCCATTGCATCCTGAGCAAGCTGAGGGTTCCCTGATATTGTTTTGCCTGGAAACCATGACATGGTTGGGAATGGCTCTCAGGCTTATCGATGAAATGTTTGGTGAATTAAACTTCAGTTTTATGTTAAATGAAACGAAGTACATCTTTCTTAACACCAACAGTCGCGAATTTGAATTCAATGGCCAGGTACCCGGCATCAAATGGCTGGATGAACAATTGCAACCTGCGGATGATTTTAACAATGCCATTGTTTTATTCCATGTGCCTCCACAAAGCAATGATTTTGATCAGCAACTGAAAAATACCTTTTACGAGTCTTTAACAAAACACCAAAATGTTTTAATGGGTATACACGGCCATCTTCATCATCATGACATTTACCGGCCCCAGGAGGAGAACCAGCAACTTGTTTTCATAAACATATATGCAATCAGTTATATGAAATACAACATCATAAGGATCTTTAAAAACGAATACAGCATTGATACGCTTCAAATATAAAATAGCACTTATTTCAATACTTATTTCAGCTTCACTGTTGCAGCAGGCTTTTGCCCAAGATCAGAAGAAGGACTCATTGTCTTTTGCCAGGAAGCTAATCCCGGACTATATGAAGTTGCAATTCGCCGGCGGCATAGGATTCCTATCGATGGGACCGGGCTACACCTTTTTCAAAGATAAAATTGATGTGAGTTTTTTTTATGGCTATGTTCCCCGGGAGCTTTCAAGAGACGACCTGCACAGTGTCAGCCTTCAGTTCACGGCCAAACTACTGAAATTCGAGTTAAATGATAAAATCAGCCTGCTGCCACTGAATGTCGGATGGTTCATACATCACACCTTTGGAAGCGAATTCTGGATAAAACTCCCTTCCAATTATCCCGAGGATTATTACTGGTGGTCGCCAGGCCGGAATGCGGGGATATTTGTTGGCGGAGAAATTAAAACCCAATTATTGGCACAGGAAACTCCCGCATCGGGGATCGCTTTCTATTTCAGACTTGGTAGCAGAGGATTGTATTTATCAAGCAAATATGGCAATCAATCAATCCCAATTGAAGACATACTGGAATTAGGATTCGGAGTAGCATTTTATCGATAAAATAAAGTATAAAAAACGAGAGAAATGAAAAAACAGACATTATTGGGCATATTCCTCTTCTTCTTTCTGAATTCGATTGTAGCTCAGAACATTGACCTCAGGGGTTATGCACGAACTTACGAAGGTATATTAACGGAAACGGGCAATCTTTCCATTGCACAACAAACTTTAGACCTGTCGTTCGAGAAGATGGGAAACAGATCGGCTTTTAAAGCCAATCCTGTTGTTTACCTTTATGATGACGGCAGCCTGGACCTAAAGCTGCGTGAATTGTACGTAGACTTCTTCTTCAAGCGCTTTGATCTGCGCATTGGTAAACAGCAGGTGGTCTGGGGCAAAGCAGACGGGGTTTTTATTACGGATATCGTCTCTCCCCTGGATCTGAGGGAGTTCCTTTTGCCGGATTTTTATGAGATCAGACGGGGCATCATTGCGTCTAAACTAAATTATTACATGGGGACCAGCACCATTGAGCTGATCTGGGTTCCTGTTTTCACACCTACCGAAAGACCCCAGCCCGGATCAATTTGGTACATTGAACCTGATTTTCCTGTGAAACCAGAATTCAATTATACAAAATCCGATATAACACCGGGCCTCTACAAACAGCGAGTTGTTTCTGAAGTATGCTTCTCTGGGTTCAAAGATTGATTTGGAACTGATGGGCGCCTACACCTGGGATGACAATCCCTCCTTGTTTGCCATCAAAGATTTTGACACCCTGGGTGGACAAGCCGTTTTGAATAAACTGGAAATCATACCCGAACATAACAGACTGACCGTTGGGGGCGGGTCGTTCAGCACAGAAATAGGAGGAGTGGTTTTGAGGGGCGAAGGTGCTTATTATCATGGTAAGTATTTTCAAACCGCCGATCCGCTCTCCTCCGGCAGTCTCACAGAAAAAGATTACCTGCATTACCTGATCGGAGCGGATTTTAGCTTAGGGGATGTAAAGCTCAGCAGCCAGATCATTCAGGAAAGCATACTGGATTATGATGATCCCATCCTGCAAAAGCAAAACATCACCACCATGACCTTTTTGGCGCAATACGATATGCTGAGAGAAACCCTGCATTTTGAATTATTCACGTATCTGGGAATTACCAATGAGGATGCACTCATTCGCCCAAAAATAACTTATGATCTGGATGACGGTTTTTCCGTATTGCTGGGCGCCAACCTGTTTACCGGAAACGCTGACGGAAAATTCGGACAATACAAAGATAATTCTATGATATACACTAAGTTAAAATACTCATTCTAAATGACTTTAAGAAACCTTTTATTCGCACCAATTATCCTGAGTTTTCTTTCATTTGCACAAAGCATCAGTGATAATGATGCTGATAAGATCATTGGTGAATACCGCATGCCGAACGATCTTGACATCAAAATTTACAAAGCAAAGGATGGCTATCAGGGTAAGATCATTGCGCTGAATGGATTTAACGAAGGTCAGACAAAAGATATCAACAACCCGGATAAAGAAAGAAGAACGGATCCTTTGCTGGGTAATATCATTCTGACAGGCCTGCACTTTGAAAAAGAAAGCAAAGAATGGACAGGGGGTAGAATGTACAGCCCAGAAAAAGGCATGGAAGTCAGGTTTAAAGTAATTAAGCATAACAATCAAAGCATCACAGTTGTTGCTTCGAAGTACTTATTCAGCAAAACCCTCGACTGGGAAAGAAGATAAAAACGGGGATTCATCAAGCTATTGGCGCATCTATGTCGCCAGCCTGAGTTGCAATATAATTAATCTGCTTTGTGAATTATTTGGTTTAAAGCTCAGCAATCTTCTGATCAACGATATGCAGTATATCTTTTTCTTTCTGAACAGCCTTTTCTTCAAGTTTCAGTCCTTCATCAATCAGTTTGCTCACAAAAGCCTTGTCATCCAAGCCCGAAGCATTGATCTTTACATTCAGATAAGCTCCCATGATGGCAGAACGTGCACAAAGTGCCCCAACGCCCGCATCGGATACCGAATTGGGATTTCCGATCTTCGCCATTGCCTCGATCACCTCAAAGGCATCATAAGATTTTTGCATCACCTTAAACGGAACTTCCATGGCATATTTCGAAGCATCCTCGATGGCCTGTTTGCGGATTTTCTTTTCCTCTTCAGTGGATTTCGACATACCGAAGGCATCCATGATCTTGTTAAAAGCATTGGTATCTTCATCAACCAGATGTAAAAGTTCATCTTTGATCGCCTGGCCTTTTTCAGCCCAGTCGGAGAACTCTTTCCATCGCTCATCCCAGCCTCTTTTGTGGGAGGAAAGATTGGCCACCATGGTTGCCAGGGAAATACCCAGGGATCCGACATAGGCTGAGATCGACCCGCCTCCGGGAGCAGGTGATTCCGAAGCCGTTTCATCCGCAAAATCATCCAGGGGCATATCCGTCAGTTTCTGTTTGCCGTCATCTTCGATCATGTATTCAATGATCTTTTCTTCCGGTTTGAAAGGCTTGAGCTCATCCAATCCCATGGATTTAACGGCGATTTTGATCAATTCGGACTCAGAAACACCCAGAGAGCGTTGCTGTTTGGTAAGGAAATATTTCCCGGCATCCAGCATGGCTTTCAGGGGGATCAGTCCGACAAGTTCCGATCCGGTTACACGCAATCCCCTTTCGTTTGCTTTTTTATCAACTTCATCAAAAGCCACATGCACCGGTGTGATGCTGATGTTGGTCAGATTCATGGAAATCTGGGCGACACCATATTCTTCGATGAACCAGCCAATGGCTTTCACGGCTTTCAATGCACCCGGGATCCATACTTTATTTCCCTTTTCATCTTTTACAATTTTGCCTGTAAGAGGGTGTCCTTCTCTTTTCACACGGCCTCTTTCACGCACGTCGAATGCAACAGCATTGGCACGACGTGTGGAAGTAGTATTGAGATTTACGTTGAATGCTACCAAAAAATCCCTGGCTCCGACCGCTGTAACACCCGTACGGGCATTGAATTTGGCAGGACCGAAATCGGGTTTCCACTCAGGTTTTTGCAGCTTATCGGGCATGCCTTCGTATTCTCCGGCTCGGATGGTTGCCAGGTTTTTACGCTTGTTTTCCGTAGCAGCATTTTCATATAGAAATATTGGGATTTCGAGTTCCTCCCCTACTCTTTTACCAAGTTTTCTGGCATATTCTACGGTTTCTTCCATGCTGATGTTGGAAACCGGTACCAGCGGACAAACATCCGTAGCACCCATGCGGGGATGCTCGCCTTTGTGTTTGCTCATGTCGATCACTTTGGAAGCCTTTTTGATGGCCAGAAAAGCAGCTTCAATAACGGGTTCGGGTTCCCCTACGAAAGTCACAACGGTCCGGTTGGTGGCTTTTCCTGGATCCGCATCCAGAAGCTTTACACCATCTACACTTTCAATCTCATCCGTAATCTGCTTGATAATACTCATATCGCGGCCTTCGCTGAAATTGGGCACGCATTCGATTAGTTTCTTCATAGATAATTCCTGTTATTAACTCGTTGTGCGGCTTGATTTTGTAAGTCAGTGATTGTCAGTCTGAGCGGAGTCGAAGACTGGGCCCTCACACTTCGACTTCTCTCAGTGTGACCCTGACTATTAATGATTTACACTCAAACCACACAACAGCTTATTATTAATGCTTAATTATTGAATATTTCCTTTTACAATTCTCCCGTTCAAAATTACAGAATCTACTTTATTCGCCCCATAATAATACGGCATAAATTCATAATGTCGGGAATTTCTTTGGTGATAAAAACATTCGGCCCGCTTACCCACGGCAATGCTTCCCAGTTCATCACTCAGATCCATGGCGTAGGCCCCGTTGATTGTTGTGGCATTGATGCCCTCTTCCGGCAACATGCGATACAAAATACTGCCCATCGACAGGATCAGTTGCATATTTCCGGAAGGAGACGAACCCGGATTAAAATCGCTGGCAAGGCAAAGCGGCAATCCGGCATCGATCATTTTGCGGGCAGGGGCATAGATCATGTTCAGGAAGAAAGCGGCTACCGGGCAGAATGGTCGGCATGGTCTCCGAACCCAGCAAGGCTTCAATTTCTTCATCTCCCGTGTATTCCAGGTGATCGACCGAGAGGGCGTTGTATTTACTCCGGCCTGTATCCCGCCTGAATAATCCAGTTCATTGGCATGGATCTTTGGACGCATCCCGTATTTGATGCCGGCCATCAGTATTTTTTCGGTTTGTTCAACACTGAAAAATCCACGGTCACAAAAAACATCTATATAATCGGCCAGCTCTTCGGCGGCCACTTGCGGGATCATTTCGTTGATCACCAGGTCGACGTAGGCATCCGGATCATCTTTGTATTCCACCGGAATGGCGTGTGCACCCAGGAAGGTGGATTTTATGCTTAAAGGTGAAGCATCTTTCAGGCGCTTGATCACTCGCAGCATTTTCAATTCACGATTACGGTTGTCAGTCCATAACCGCTTTTGATTTCAACGGCTCCTGTTCCATAACTTGATGATCTCCTTCCAGTCTTTTCATGGAGCTTTCGAAAAGCTCATCTTCCGGCATTTGCTGCATCATGCGGGCTGAATTCTTGATCCCTCCTCCCCTTTTGGCAATCTCTTCATACGACAATCCCTTGATCTTGTCGATGTACTTCAATCTCCCGGCTTTGCGGATATACCAGGTGGGTATGGCTGTCGCACAGGCAAGGAAAGACCATGCGCCCGGATGCATAGATCACTTCAAAATTCACGGTATTTACCTTCGTCAATGATTCCGACATCTTCCCGAATGCAAGGCTATCTTTTCACCTTCAATGGCCAGGAAGGCATCCGTGATGGTTTCCATCCGGGCCATATCTCTTCCTGCCTTCCATTATCACAGGATTTTCTTCCACCTGCACCAGTTCCTTGATATTTTTTAATCAGCAATGCCATATTTTGAAATTTCCGGAACAAATCTACAAGAAAGCAATCGGCTGGGAGTTCTGAGTCCCGTCCGAAGGACGTGGAGATGCTCGTCCGTAGAACGGCATTTTGAGTTTCTCATAATTTTTGTTTGAAAGTATTTACTGCCTGGTTAAAGAATTTTTTGTTTTTAAGGAGAAATTATCGCAAAAAAACAAAACAATAAGAGATTTTATCACCTTTGCAAGTAAGCTGATAGGCTAAAATGCATGTAGTGCAAACATCAAAAGAAAATACCGCAATTGTAGATGATGCAATAAACGGCAAAAGCATGAATTACATCCTCAAAGACCATCTCGGATCTTATAATGTAACAATAGCCGATGAAAACGGCAACAAGCTTGAAGAAATGAGCTTTGATGCCTGGGGTCAGCGGCGCAATCCGGATGATTGGAGCAACAACAATGTACCCACAAACTTTTTATTCAGAAGAGGTTTTACAAGCCATGAGCATTTGGATGAATTCGGCCTGATCAACATGAATGGCAGGGTGTATGATAATGCCCTCGGTCGGTTCCTCAGCCCAGATCCTTTTGTACAAATGCCGGATTTTTCTAGAGCTTTAACAGGTATTCATACTGTATTAACAATCCTTTAATTTATACTGATCCGAATGGAGAGAATATTTTTGGTTCTTTGTTTACTGGGTTATTTGAATTTGGCAAAGCTTTCTGTAGGTCCATTGTTTGACTTTCATAAAACCTTGTTTACAGATTGGGATTTTGTTCAGTTTAACAAAGATTTTAATAATACCTGGGCAAACTTTGACCCGACTAACAAAGGTACGAGGTTTAACCAGGCAATTCAAATAGATGCTGGTCTATTTCAGAGTTAGATGAAAAAGAACTTTTGGTGGGCAAGTATCTCAATTGTTATCTCGTTTCACCTGGGAAGCTCCGCAAACATGGGTAGGAAATTTTGCTTCACACGGAAGAAATATTACCGGGGATGTGCATGACGTCAGCTACTACGGAGGCGCAACCTTCAGTAAATAGAAACATTGAGGGGAAAGATCGTATGGGATTCACATTTGGGTCATATATTAATGGAAGGAATTTAGTTGCAGATCCTTATACAGATGATTTGTTTCGTCATGAATATGGTCATGTATTGCAAAGCCAATTAATGGGTTGGGGATATATTCCCAATGTGGCTATTCCCGGCGGTATACGTTTTACACTTGCGGATTGGAATAGGATTAACCATAATCATGATAGATCGTGGTTTGAAACCAAAGAACTAACAAAATGTCATTAAATTTGCTTTAAAAAACATGATAGGGACGCTTTGGATGCTCTTGAATGGGTAGCATTCTATGTATCCTGCTCTCTTATGACCCCACCTGGTTTTGGCTATTATCAAATCCTCATATTTTCTCAGTATTCTGGTTATAAATGTTAAAAACTTCAAGATATGAAAGATTCATTTTATATTATCACAGTATTTTTATTATCTTCTGTATTAATTTCCTGCGAAGACTTCATATATTCTGATCAGGTTTTTAGTTTTTGGATTAAAAATGAAAAGTTCGGATACTTTAAGATTCTATGTGGGTTATAATTACCCGGACACTGCCCTTGAGAAAAATAAACCCCGACTAAAACCTGTTTATCCCAACAAGTAAAACCCCTTATGATAGTGACAAGGATTGGAAAGATGTATTTCAGTCATGTGCCATCTGATACATTAAGTATATTCATTTTTAACTATAATACGATTGATCATTATGAATGGGACACAATTGTTGAAAATTATATTGTATTAATCAGATATGACATTAGTTACCAGGATCTTGAAAATAGTGCATGGACAATAACATATCCAAAAAACAAATAGAAATGAAATCAAATAAAATGATTCTTAATGATAATTGCTATTTTTTCATTCAAGTGGCATATACTCAAGTCAATTATACTTATGACATCAACGGCAACCGCACCCTCCGCAACACCGTCACCCTCATGTCCCAACCCGTTCATACAACACAGCAGGACACCATCAATATCCTGGATGAAAAAGATTACCTTTTACTGGAATCGGATCATCAGGAGGATATCGGAGAGCAAAGCATCACCATTTACCCCAACCCCACAGGAGGGGCATTTGCAGTCAGGGTAACAAATATGCCGGCAGCATTGCAAAGAAAAATGCTTTTGTACAGCATTGGCGGTAATGAAATCTACCGGACTGAGGATTTTGATGAACTTACGGTGATAGACCTGTCAGGGAAAGAAAATGGCACCTATGTATTGAAAATCCTGCTGGGGGATAAACGGAGCAACTGGAAGATTGTTAAGCAGTGATACAAGGCTTCATCA